>CAINOM010000472.1 GCA_903851455.1 uncultured Bacteroidota bacterium
CGGAAAATTGAGAAGCCGGTGATAGCCGCAGTAAATGGTGTTGCTGCCGGAGCCGGCGCCAATATAGCGCTGGCCTGTGACATAGTATTGGCCAATGAAAGCGCTTCGTTCATACAGGCGTTCAGCAAGATAGGGCTGATACCTGATAGCGGTGGCACTTTCTTCCTGCCGCGACTGGTAGGCATGCAGCGCGCGGCAGCGCTGATGATGACCGGTGAGAAAGTAATGGCGGCAGATGCAGTGGCTATGGGCATGATCTACACATGTTTCGCGGATGATGCATTTGAAGCTGAGAGTAAAAAAATGGCGATGACGCTTGCGCAGATGCCGACAAAGGGCATCGGGCTCACCAAGCGCTTGCTCAACCGCTCGTTCAGCAATGACCTGCAGCAGCAATTAGATATGGAAAAGGAAGTGCAGATGCAGGCCGGCAGTACAGCTGATTTCAAGGAAGGAGTGATGTCGTTCCTTGAAAAGAGGAAACCCGTATTTAAGGGGAAGTAGGTTCAAAACATGCGTCAGCCCTGCATATTACGGGTAATCGCCTAATAGAAAAGAATGAAAGGCAAGTTGACTATACTGTTTTTGTTCCTACTGAATTTATGTTCAAGAGCGCAGTCTCTCGGAAGTATAGATAGCTATCTGAAAAATCCGTCGATTCCGAAAGTTGCCAAATTGTACTATAAGGGGAAGTTCAAGGCGTCTGATGATGATAGTACAATCAGGATAATTGACAGCCTAAAATCAAACAATAATATCACGAGGCCGTTCTATATTTTGTTGGCACCTAAGATGTTTGTGCATTCTGACGGAGCTTTATCTGAAGTGCTATACCTGCATAGCGAAGAATTATTTGACGAGAACCCGGCCGCATTGATCGAGTTTCTTTATTGCAAAAGCGCTCTCGTCAGAGCGGATTTTAAAAACCGATGGGTATCCGGGATACTCGGAGAAATTCAAATCAGCCATGAAAAGACTGAAGCGCAATATTTAAAAACGTTAGAAAAGAGAGCCTCTGGCAAATGTAAGTTGGAAGATCAAAGAGACCTGAGTGCGTTTTGCGGCATGTTAAATAAAGGACTTAACCTCATCTTGAAAGCAAGAGTTATACACAACTCCCGTGGATAAATAATCACTTCTTTAACGGCGTTCGTAGCACCGCATCGCAGTATAACAGCTATTTTTGCACAGCTGTTATGAGGTTTTTCCGTTTGCTTTTTGTTGTTTTTGCATTGTTCATGTGCCAGGCGGCACATGCTCGTGTAGACCCATCGATATATGGTATTACAGTTCTGGGGGACAGTGTTACGCTGGCGCAGGGAGCGACAGCGAAGGCCGACAGTTTTTTCTCCAGTCACCCCATGCTGGCCAGCACCTATATCATCAGTGATATTGAGCATCCCCATATAGCTGAGTCCCAGACCGCTGACTTCTACCTTTTGCTTTCGCTTTGTCTTATCCTTGGGCTGATAAGGTTCATGGACACGCGTTACTTTATCAATCTTTGGCGTGCGTTCTGGAACCCCACGCTAAGCAACCGCCAGCTTAAAGAGCAGCTGCAGGGCGCAGGCCTGCCCAACCTGCTGATGAATATCTTTTTCACCTTTGCGGGTGGGGCTTATATCTACTATGTGGTGAAGTTTTTTACGCCGCACCATTCAGGTGTTATACCACCTTCATTGCTTATCATCATGCTCATAGCGGGTACAGGGCTCATATACCTGGCCAAGTACGCAGCAGTGCGCTTCAGCGGCTGGGCATTCCGGGTGCAGGGAATCACCGAGCATTATTTGTTCAATGTCTTCCTCATTAACAAGGTACTTGCTGTTGCCCTGATCCCCTTTATCATTATTCTTGCCTTTGCTGATCACCAGTGGGCGCAGCAGGTTGTGATCATCTCTTTTGTGAGCGCCGGCATCTTATTGCTGAACAGGTACATACGTTCGTGGCAGGTGTTTGGCTCATTCTTCCAGTATAGCAAATTCCATTTTTTTATGTACCTTTGCGCCTCGGAATTATTACCGCTGGCGGTATTGATGAAGTTATTAGTTAAAGGGCTAATGTTCTATTAATTAATTGTCAATACCAGGTTCAGTATTACGGCAAATATTCCCGATAATCCTTGTATATGGCCAAAGCTGTTCGTTCGCAAAAGAAGGGTGCTGAAAAAAAGGAACTTAAAGTAGACAGTATTTTAATAACCCAACCGCGCCCCGAAACGGAGAAATCGCCCTATTTTGACCTGGCTAAAAAGTTTAGCCTGAAGCTGGACTTTCACCCCTTTATTCGCGTAGAAGGCCTCAGTGGAAAGGATTTTCGCAAGCAGAGAGTAGACATCACCGAGTATACAGCTATCATCTTTACCAGCCGCTATGCTGTTGACCATTTTTTCAGAATATGCGAGGAATTGAAGCTGAAGGTTTCCCAGGATATGAAGTACTTCTGCATTACCGAGGCAGTTGCGCTGTACCTGCAGAAATTCATTCTCTACCGTAAACGTAAGGTTTTCTTCTCTGCTGATGGCAGCACTACGGGTCTGCTCGAAGTGATAGGAAAGCACAAGAACGAAAAATATATACTTCCCGTATCCGATACCGCTAAAAACGATATCGCTCAGTACCTCATCAAGCATAATATTAAGTATGCGGAAGCAACGCTTTATCGCATGGTCTCTAACGACATCGCAACAGTGATGAAGCTGTCGTATGATATGATCGTGTTTTTCAGCCCGTTCAGTGTCCAGACTTTGTTTGAACATAACCCGGCATTTAAACAGAACGGAACGATGATCGGTGCGTTCGGTCCTACTACTGCCAAGGCAGTTGAAGATAGCGGGCTGCGCCTGGACATCAAGGCTCCGGCTGTGAACGCGCCCTCTATGGTATCTGCATTGGAGTTATTTCTTTCCGGCATAAAAAAATAAACACACACCAGCAAAACTCACTATTTCATTGGTAAAATTTCGTTTTGACATAATTGGCGCTACCAGATGAAAAAGTTACTGCTTTGCTTATTCCTTATAGCTTCATTTTTTTCCGTTACGGCGGGTACGATCAGTTTAGGGTACTCGTCGGGAGATGTGCTGATATGGCGTTTTTGGGAAGTTGGTGCAGACAACATTCCGCACCCCAAAGTACTGGTCTATAACATCACCGATAAGCCGGTCACATTCCTGCTCAAAAAAACCAATTCCCGCGGCAGTATCGAGCCCGCGGAGAAAGCCCTCCTTGCCAGTCGTTTTCATGTGCTTAACGATACGATTGTTCAGGCTATGACCATTGCGCCACATGACCATGGAGTGTATGATATTGTTGCCCTGAAGAAAAGCGGCCTGTACGATGCAGTGCTTGTGAACAATGTATACTGTGGCATTATGCCCGATCTGCAGCCGCTGGAACTCGAAAAATATTTTTGTAAGTATTATTCCTACGAGGGTGTTGCCGGCAGTATGAATTGCCTCATCTGCAAGAATACTTTATTTACCGGCCGTGGTGAAACAGACAGTACCAGGCTGCTTTTCGACTGTGCATACAGGCCGTATAAGGAGAAGAGCAGGCAGATCGAAGCCCGCATCAATGAGGGTATTGATACGATGTCGTTATTCATCAGGCATGAGCATTTCGATCTTACAGAGAGCAACAAGAGAATCGAATTTACCGTGGACATAGAGAACACTGTGGACTTCACCATAAATATTGTCTACAAGGTCAGTCATAATGAGGTGATACCCGGCATCAATTTCCACAACAACATACCGCAACATGGTTTTAGCACCAGTTGCTGGTTGCCGGTGTTTATAAAGTAATTAAGCTACTACCTTTGCCGCATGGCAAACAGACTGATCAACGAACAAAGTCCCTATTTACTGCAGCACGCCAATAACCCTGTGGACTGGTATCCGTGGGGCGACGAGGCATTTGATAAAGCTATTGCGGAGCATAAGCCTGTGCTGGTAAGCATAGGGTATGCGGCCTGCCACTGGTGCCATGTGATGGAGCACGAAAGTTTTGAGAATGAGGCGGTGGCAGCTTATATGAATGAGCATTTTGTTTGCATCAAAGTAGACCGCGAAGAGCATCCTGATGTAGACCATATGTACATGGACGCCGTGCAGGCCATAAGCGGCAGCGGAGGATGGCCGCTTAATGTTTTTGTGACCCCGCAGCGGGCGCCGTTTTATGGCGGCACTTACTTCCCTCCAAGGCAGGCATACAACAGGCCCTCGTGGATGCAGGTGCTGCAACGCATGACCGATATCTGGACCGACCAGCCCGAAGAAGTAGCGCAGCAGGCGGGGCAGATGATACAGCATCTGAAGCAGGCATCGCAGCGAATGACGCTCGCTGCAAAAGACACGCGCCCGGCAGATATGGACATGTGCCGTAAGATAGCCGACAACCTGTTGAAGCAGGGTGATAAGGAGTACGGTGGCTTTGGCAATGCGCCCAAATTCCCCGGCACTATGGCCATTAGCTTTTTGTTGGAACATTATCACTTCACGGGCTACGAGCCCGCGTTGGCGCATGCCCTGCGTAGTCTTGATGCAATGATAGAAGGAGGTATATATGATCAGCTTGGTGGCGGCTTTGCACGGTATGCAACCGACAGGGAATGGCTTATACCGCACTTTGTTAAAATGCTGTATGACAATGCGCTGCTTATCGGCACATTGTGTGATGCATATAGCATCACGAAAGAGGCGCGCTATAAATCTACAGTCGATGAAACGATCGCATTTATTGAGCGGGAATTAAAAGACAAAAGCGGCGGCTACTATTGTGCACTGGATGCAGACAGTGAGGGCGTGGAAGGTAAGTTCTACACATTGACGTGGGAGGACTGGATAGCAGTACTGGGAACGAGTGACGAAGCCGTGGCTGCGTATTTCGGAGTGACTGAACATGGCAACTGGGAAGAAACCAATATACTGCATGTAGCAAAAAGTGCAACAGAGGTAGCAGCTGCATTCGGCATAACGGGCGAAGAACTTGCAACACGGATTGCAGCCGTGAAACAAACACTGCTGGCGGCCCGGGAAACAAGGATAAGGCCAATGACCGACGACAAATGCCTGCTTTCCTGGAATGCCTTGTATAACATCGCATTGTGCAAGGCCGGAGTGGTCTTTGCCAATGATGACTACCAGCAACGCGCTACCTCGCACATGCAGTGGATGATCACACAATTTTACAGCGGTGAAGATCTGCTGCATACCTGGAAGAACGGGGTAGCTAAAATACCTGCCAAGCTTGATGATTATGCCTACCTGGCACAGGCTATGCTGCAATTGGCATCAGCCACAGGGGCCAATGACATGGTCATAAAAGCCAGTGAACTGGTGACAACAGTCGTAAGAGAATTCGGTCTGGAAAACACAACGGAAGACGGGTTCTTTTATTATACCCCGCAAACACAAAAGGATATCCCGGTACGTAAGATAGACCTGTATGATGGTGCTACACCCTCCGCGAACGCAGTAATGGCGCACAATCTGTGGCTCTGTGGCATGTGCATGGAGCAAAGCCGCTGGATAGAACACGCAAGGCTGATGTGGCGGCATATGAACAATACAGCAGTGAGGTATAGTTATTCGTTTGGCTACTGGGCGCTATTGCTGCAAAGGCATGCTGTTGGCCTTAAGACACTGATCTGTGCAGGCAGTGAAGGAGACCAATATCGGAGAGAAGTGCTTACAAACTATTTACCACAGGTTTTTTCGCTCACTTCAAAAAAAGAAATATTTGAATTGCCTATACTTGAAAAAAAATTTTTTGCTGGTAAAATGTATATATTTGTTTGTACGGAACAGGCCTGCCTATCGCCTGTAAGTAGCGTTAAAGCGGCGTTTCAACTTTTGGAACAATAGAAATGCCCCTTGAAAGTTTCAGATGTTTTTATACTTTTGTCCCGTTACAGTATTAACTATTTTTTGGCCGAAACTTGTATTTTTGGAAAAAACTTTGAATATTGTGCGTCCGTTCAGTATTGTGAAGAGGAAAAGCATGAAAATCATTACTTGCAAAATTGCAAAAACAATAGACAGTAGTATGAAAAAAACTTCCCTGAAGGTCGCAGCTTTAGCATTGCTGGCACTTGCTTCAAGTTGTGGACAAGCGGGCTCCAACGGCCAGTTAGTAGGTGATCAAACGAGAATGAATTACAGAGCGCCGTTCCCGATCGGTATGGTGTATGTTCCATCAGGTTCCTATAAAATGGGAGCTAGTGATGAGGACATCCGTGGCAGAAATGACGCGACCATACATACCGTGCAGCTACTTGGTTTTTATATGGATGCAACCGAGATCTCTAACCAGGAATACCGCCAGTTTACCAACTACGTAAGAGATTCGATCGCGAATACTATCCTTGGTAATTTCAAAGACAACCCGGATGGTACCCAACGCCTTGACATGAAGCACATTAACTGGAAAGATCCTGAATTGCAGGATCAGCTAGCAGCAATGTATGTTCCTGCTGAGCAGTCTGGTTGGGGCACAAAAGAAATTGACGCCAGCAAACTGAAGTATCATTATACCTCGTTCGATTATGTAGGATCGGTTCAGCATCCAAATGAGCCAAGGTCTAAGTACGTGATCAACCACGATGAGTTTGCTTATCCCGATACTACTGTATGGGTTCGCCAGTTCAACTACTCATTTAATGAGCCTATAGCGCTTCAGTATTTCTGGTTCCAGGGCTTTAACAAATATCCTGTTGTTGGTGTTAACTGGAATCAGGCAAACGCATTTTGTAACTGGCGCACGAACATGTGGCGTTCAGAGCGTCAGCGTCAGCGCCTGTATACAGAAAGCAAATTCCGCCTGCCCACAGAAGAAGAGTGGGAATGGGCTGCACGTGGTGGCCGTAACGAATCTCCTTATCCATGGGGCGGTCCTTACATCATCAACAAGAAAGGTTGTTACCTGGCTAACTTTAAACCACAGCGCGGTAACTACGCTGCAGATGGTGGTCTTTACACAGTGCCTGTTGATTGGTACGCAGCAAACGATTACGGTCTGAAGAATATGTCGGGTAACGTATCCGAGTGGACTGAGTCAGCTTACTTCGGCGGTACTTACAACCAGATGTCAGATATCAATCCGAGCGTAACTTATAATGCACAGGATGCTGAGAAAAAAGACAAACCATACATGGCACGTAAAGTGGTGCGTGGTGGCAGCTGGCGCGATGTAGCTTACTTCCTGCAGGTGAGCACCCGTGACTTTGAATTCCAGGATACTTCCAAGGCATATATCGGCTTCCGTTGTGTATATACTGAAACAGTACCAGCATTAAGCAACAGGCGCCCTGTAAGAAAATAAGACATTCTAAACTTTTTATAAACAAAGAAAAAATCAGCAAACAATGAATTCGATAGCACTTTTTTTTGAGAAGAAACAAGGTAAGTACATTAAGAACCTGATCATCGGCCTTGGTGCCTCGGTGGTACTGTTGGGAGCTCTTTTTAAGATACAGCACTATCCCGGTGCGAGTATCATGCTTAACTGCGGTATGTTTACGGAGGTGTTCATCTTCGCGTTGCTTGGTCTTCTCCCCCCACATGCTGATTACTACTGGGAGCGTTTTTACCCGGATATCACCATCAACCCACACGTTGAAGCTTATGAGAAAGGCCTGAAAGAGCCACATAAAGCTGGTGACGCACCTTCTAAGTCATTAGATAAAATGATGGAAGAAGCGCAGATCAATCCTGCGAACCTGCGCCGACTGAGCGACAATTTCCAGAAATTCGGACAAACAGTAGAGCAGATGAAGGACATCACTGACGTTACTGCTGCTACCGGAACTTATTCTCAGAGTGCACGCGAAGCTGCTGATGCTTTGGGCCAGATGAAGAATACATTTCAGGGCGCAACTAAAACAATGGCGTCATTTAATGCCGCTGCAGAAGATACCACTAAGTTCCACGAGCAGGTAACTGTTTTGTCTAAGAACTTAGGTTCCCTGAACCAGATATATGAAGTGGAACTGGCTGATGCTAACAACCACCTGAAAGCAATGAACAAGTTCTACAGCAATCTCGTTAACGCTTCTGAGGCTATGGCTGCAAGCGCTACCGATGCAACTGCTGCGAAAACACAGATAGGCCTGCTTGCTAAGAACCTGACTACACTGAACCAGATATATGGCAACATGTTGTCTGCTATGCAGGGTCGTTAATTCTGAAGCGCAATAAGTGAGTAAACAATTTTTAGTCTAACTATAGTAAAAATTAAAGAATGTCTATACCTAAAGAGCCGCGACAGATAATGATCAACCTGATGTACCTGGTGTTGACCGCCCTGCTGGCCCTAAACGTATCTAATGAGATCCTTAATGCCTTCCGGACATTGAGTTCCAGCATTGACAGGTCTAATACATCCATAGATCAGAAGAACAAGGATGTTTATGCCGAGATCAAAGCAAATGAAGAAGCTCCGGGCCAACGTGAAAAGGTAAAACCGTTCCGCTTAAAAGCAGACGAAGTGGTGAAGCAGGCTGATGATATGGTGAACTATCTGAATGAATGGAAGAAAAGGATCGTTATGGAATCCGGTGGCTATGCCAAGTATAAGGATGATTCTGAAGATACCCATTTTCCAGACAGGATGGATAACATTGATGCGACGACATTGTTGCTGGTAGAAAAGAAGGGTGGCGATACTATCAAGAAAAGGATCGAAGACCTGCGGGCGTTTATGTTGAGCCAGGTTTTTGAGAAAGATAAGGCGGATATTAATCCACTTATGCCTTTGAAAGTGGTGGCCGCGAAAAAGAATGACCATAACCCTACAGGCGACTGGAATATCGGCAACTTTGAGCACATGCCTGCCGTTGCAGCGCTTGCATTGTTCTCCAAATACCAGAATGACGTTCGCGCAAGTGAAGCACTGGTGATCAATAAACTGTTTGAAGAAGCACACGGACGTGATATCAAGTTTGATACGATAGCTGCTGTGGCTGTACCTAAACAGAGTTATGTGCTGGAGGGAGATAAAGTAGAGGCTTCGATACTACTTGCTGCCTTTAACCGTGAACAGAAACCGACGATAGCTGGCATGTCTGGTGGTGGAACAACGAAACCTGCCGTAGCTGGTGTAATCCCGTGGGAAACGATTGCTCACGGCACAGGTTTGCAAACCGTTCAGGGAACCATAGAACTGAATACAGCTGAACAAGGTGTTCAAAAAAGGCAATTCAAGTTTGAGTACATGGTGGGTACCACGGGTGCTTCCATGCAGCTCGACAAGATGAACGTGTTTTACATCGGTGTTGATAATCCGGTAACTGTAGCTGCGGCTGGCTATTCTGTGGAAGATGTATCACTGGATATCCCTGGCGCAACCGTTACTGGTTCAAAAGGTAAGTACACTATCACTGTCGATAAGATAGGTAATGTGGATGTAGGCATCATGGCTAAAACCAAAGAAGGTTCAAAGAAGAAAGTTGGTGGCATGAGCGTGCGTGTAAAACGTATTCCTAACCCTGTGACAAAGATCGGCGGTATACCAGGTGGTGGTATGAGTGCTGCGTTGTTCAGGGCTCAGATAGCTCCACAGGCTGCTCTTGATAACTTCGACTTTGATACAAAGTTTACTATTACCCATTTTACGTATTCAGTTTTGCATAAGGGCGAAATTATCGGACCTTATGAGGTAAAGAACCCTGCTGGCTGTCGCCTGACAGGTATTGGTGCTAACGCCAATATCGAGAAGAGTATGACACAGCTCAGGCCGAATGACCGCGTATTTATTGATGATATCAAGGCTGTGGGACCTGATAAGCTAGTAAGACCATTGCCACCAATAAGCTTTAATTTAAATTAATTAATTTAGTACAAAAAACCAGAAGGATATGACCATCCTGAATTCATACAGATTAACAGCTGCGACAGTATTGTTGCTTACTGCAGGTACTGCGTTCGCCCAGGGCGGATCAGCTGCTGACCAACCCTTACCGGGCAGCCAGAAAGGCGTAAATAAAGACTGGGCACCGTCTAAAACCAACGATGGGGCTTATGACAGGATCTCGTCGCACGCAAGTGTGCCGATCCCCTGGCAGCCGATCCGTGAAACGGACATTCTTTGGAAAAAGCGTGTTTGGCGTGAAATAGATACGCGTGAAAAGCAGAATGTTGCCTTCCGTTATGCGGGTGATGAAAGCTCAGGTGGTGGTATGTTCATAGAAATACTGATCGATGCTTTAAAAACCGGTAAAATAAAAGGCTACAAACAATTTGACGACCGTTTTACTCAAGTGATGAGCAAAGAGGATATCATGGAGTCTGTTGCGGGTAAGACCGATACACAGGTGATCCTTGACCCTATCGAAAACAAAGAAATCCAGAAGATCATTACAAGGGACTTTGATCCTACTGCGATCAGAAAGTTCAGGATAAAGGAAGACTGGATCTTTGATCGTAACCAGGGCCAAATGGTGGTGAGGATCGTAGGTATTGCTCCTATCCAGGACGTTGTGGGTGAAGACGGAGTATATCGTGGATCGAAGGCTATGTTCTGGCTTTATTACCCAGATATCCGGCAGCTACTCGCACAGTACGAAGTGTACAATCCGCAGAACGATATCGCACGTTACACATGGGATGAGTTCTTTGAGAGCCGCCAGTTTGCCAGCAAGATCACTAAGGTCAGCAATCCTTTCGGACAGGAGTTCAAGGATAACCTGAACCCGATGGAGTCGCTGTATGAAAGCAAGCATGCTGCTGAGGAGATCTTTAACAAGGAAGTGGACATGTGGGTGTATTAAAACTCAAAAGTAGAAATCAAAAACTCAAAATACGGGTTTAATAACCGCTTGATAATGAAGCCCCCGAAACTATCGGGGGCTTCGTAATAAATAACCTTTTTTATATGCCTGCCTGATGATCATTGAGGAGAAGCCAAGCCTGGAAGTATGTCTTTCCCCCGCCTTGCTGCATTTATATGATACCAACGATGCGGTGGTGGTTATCATTGATATTTTCAGGGCTACCTCTACCATCACTGCTGCGCTGCATAATGGCGCTAAGTGCGTGATACCGGTGGCCTCAGTGGCGGAGTGCATCACCATAGGTGAACAAATGCCTAATAGCCTCACTGCCGGTGAGCGCGATGGCAAAATAGCCCCGGGCCTGCAATATGGCAACTCGCCGCTGGAATACCCCCCGCTGTTTGTCAAGGATAAGACGCTGGTGCTGACTACTACCAATGGTACGCGCCTGCTGCACATGATAGAGGGCGCGGCAACCATAGTGATCGGGTCTTTCCTGAACCTTAGCGCGCTGTGCGCTTACCTGCTCTCCCAGAAGAAGCGGGTGGTGCTGGGCTGTGCCTCGTGGAAGGACAAATTCAACCTGGAGGATACCTTATTTGCCGGAGCGGTGGCCTATGAGCTGCAGCACGCTTTTGAAATAAAGGATGACAGCGCCCGTGCTGCCAAACACCTCTACCAGGCAGCCAGCGGGCAACACCTTATTGAGTTCCTCAAGGACAGCTCGCACTATAAGCGCCTCTCGGCGTATGGGCTGGAGAAGGAAATGGAGTATTGCGTTACTCCGGACCTGCACCCGGTGGTGCCTTATCTTAAGGGTAAGGAGATCGTGGTTCATTAGTCATTATTCGCCGTGGGTTGGGTGAAGCTGCGGCGGTTGCAGGCCGCAATCACTGCCCCG
>CAINOM010000473.1 GCA_903851455.1 uncultured Bacteroidota bacterium
GAGATACCGTGTGCCCGCCATGTCGATACATCTGCAAGTTTAATCAGATTTTTTCGCATTACTAAAGCCCTTGCACTAAAGTGCATAGTTTTCACTAACGGTTGAGACCAATAAATACCATGCTATTTATTAACTTTATATAAAATAAACCGCTATGAAACCTGTAATTACAATTCTTTTCCATTCTTTAGCACTCCATGTTACTGCACAGAAAATAAGGTTTACTGACCATAGAAATCAGTGGACAACTGCAGTAGATCAAGTTGGATGCCCAGGTATATAAGTGATCAGTTACGGCCCTAGTGACACCATGATGTACGGCTATTCATATAAGCATTTATTTTACTCAGCATATATACCGTACGCATCGGCCGGATGCTCGCCTGTCGCCGGTGGAGGGTTCATTGGAGAAACAATTGTTCCCTGGATAAGAGAGGACACTTCTGCAGGTATTGTTTTTTACAGAGCTCCCATGTCCGATACACTTGAACACATTCTCTACAATTACAATCTTAATGTCGGGGACACAATAAAAATAAATGTTGTAAACATGGCAGACACTTTCATTACGGACAGTGTCGAAAGCGTTGATTCCATCTTGATTGATGGTGTATTTCACAAAAGGTGGGGCATGCAAAGCAAATACAATACATATCAAGCACGAGGCTACACCATTGTTGAAGGTATTGGCAGTACCGACAACCCAATGTGGCCGGGATTTTTTCAGGGTTGTTTTGAATATTTTGAACGACTAAAATGTTTTTCGCAAGATGGCTATAATCCCCCGTTTACAGCGCCCTATAGTTCATGCCATATCGGTGAGGCACTTGACAGCATTAATAACACAGGCGATTGTATTTCATTGTCTACCCGGTACTTTGACAAGAATCCACCACTGTCTATCAACCCGAATCCTGCCACCGATCACATAGCAATAACAGGAGATCAAGCATTCGCCGCAAACATATTTATCTCAGCCTATGACATGACTGGCCGGTTAGTGATGCGAGCGCCTGCAGAACCAAAGAACTCATAAACCTTAAACACCTCTTCATGGGCAGACGGCCTCTACATGGTCATCATCCAGGATAATACCGGTATACTGAAAAAGGAGAAAATTGTTGTACAACATTAAATGAACGTTATGAAACCTATACTCACCGTTCTGCTCCTTTTCATAACTCTAAGTGCAGGCGCGCAAAAAATCAGGTTTAGTGATAGTACTAATCAATGGACAACGCTATCCGTGAATGGGGATGGCTGCTATTTTCAAACATCTTTTAGATATGGCGCGGATACAATTATACATGGAATAACGTACAGGAAATTGTTTGGAAACGGGTCTCAATATTTTGGATATCATGACGTGTGTTATTGCGGCTTGCCCGAATTTGGATCGCAGTATTACTATGGAATAAGAGAAGATACTATTGCCGGACTGGTCTATTATATAGTTTCATCGCCCGGCGTGCCAGATACACTGGAACACCTCCTATACAATTACAATCTTAATGTCGGTGATTCGATCAACTATGCGTTTGGCGGAGGTTCACATACCGATACCGTCGTCAGCATGGACTCAACACCAATAAATGGAATTTATCATAAAATTTTCAACTTCCAGAATAAGGTATTGGGCTTTCATCTCAGCTATACTGTTCTAGAAGGGGTGGGTTGTACAAACAGCCCCATTTTTCCTACCTTCTTCGGTGGTTGTTTTGAGTATAGCGAAAGTCTTGTTTGCTTTTATGAAAATGGTATGCTTCCGGCAGCCCATGCGCCTATCAACTCATGCGCCGCTAATAGCCCATCCTGTACTCCATATTTTGATGGCAACATCTTTGACAACATCATGAATTGTGGTAGTTTTTTATCGGTAAAAACCATTAACAAACAAACCACTTTTGCAATTGACCCCAACCCCGCCACCGACCACATAGACATAATATCAGACCGCCCTTTCGCACCCAATACCTCTATCTCAGTTTATGACATGACCGGCAGATGCATACTCCGCACACCAGCTGAACAACAAAATTCAGTAAGCATAAACACGGGCGCATGGGCAGACGGCCTCTACATGGTCATCATCCAGGACAATAACGGCATATTGAAAAAGGAGAAAATTGTTGTAATAAAATAAAGTGAAGTCCTCTATTGCGCGCCAAATAACTCGGTTAGATCAAGCGAAAAACCCGGCAATACCGAGGAGGAGACGACATCTCCCGCTACCATCAGCCTGGATGCATCATATTTACCATCGATAAGCGTATACACCATAAAAGTATTATCCTGCGGAGAAACCACCCAGTACTCTTTCACGCCAGCCTCTTCGTAAACTTCATATTTATTTTTGAGTTCTTTCGCATTGTTTCCGGGTGACAGTATCTCAACGACCATATCAGGGGCACCAATACAGCCTTTGGCATCTATCTTGCTAAGGTCACAAATCACACAGATATCGGGCTGCACTACAGTGATGATATCACTGTCATACTCGGACTTACGGGGCAATCGCACGTCATAAGGTGCAGAAAAAACTTTGCACTCTTTTCCTCTTAAAAAATTCCATATCTGGGCATGAATATCACCGGATAAGCTCTGATGATGGCTACTGGGCGCCGGAGCCATTTTAAAAATGCGCCCTCTTATTAATTCTACGCGTTCTTCGAATTTCCATCTGAAGTAATCCGCATAGGTATACGTTTTATTCAGATCCAGATCGGCAAATTTCATAGAAACTGTTTAAGCAAATTTAAAGGAAATAGCTAAAACAACCGCATCTGCCCTACCACAGGCCTCCGGAAGTCGCTGGTGTTGAGTGTTTTTTCGGTTTCGTTGAGTCCGTACTTCTTGCAGTATATGTGAAACTGCGTTTTTATCAGCTCGGAAAATTTACCATCGCCCACTATGCGGTTGCCCCAGCGGCTGTCA
>CAINOM010000474.1 GCA_903851455.1 uncultured Bacteroidota bacterium
ATTGTAGAATCATGATTGAGTATCGGTATCGCCATGGCAGTAATATGACCGTGCGTATAGGTCTGAGCACTAACGCGCGAAAACGACAGTAAACAAACAACAAGCAACAATGAGGCGAGGTAAATCTTTTGCATTCCTGGTTTTTGAAATGGTAAAAAATGTTGTGTGCAATATTAGACAGCAAAAACTGGCAGATAGTTTGGTTTTCTAATATACAAATATATCGGTAAGTTAATTTCATTAATCACAGCCGCTATACTAATGTGCATTTCGGTCACGCAAAGCAACTTCTATTTATAATTAGTTACTTTGCCGAAATATTTTTTTCTTTATAAAAACTCAGCCCGCGCGGATGAAGTACAGGCGACACTTGTTTTGTATAGTTTTACTATTAGTGACTTTTGTTGATAGCGGATCGGCACAGGATACAGTTTTGCATTATACCAAGACTGAGGTGATGGTACCCATGAGAGATGGGGTAAAGTTGTGGACGAAAATCTATACTCCCGATAAGGTTAATGGTCCCTTGCCGATCCTGCTGATGCGCTCTCCCTATGTGGATTGGAACATTGGGGTATTAAGTCCTGAAAAAGACACTTATGTGCAGAATATGGCAAAGGAGGGATACATTTTTGTGTATCAAAATATACGAGGCAAGCAGAAAAGCGAGGGTAACTTCATCATGGAGGGTGCATTTGATAAGTATGACAAGCAGGTGATCGATGAAGCTTCAGACTGTTACGATCTCATAGACTGGTTGTTGAAAAATACCAATAATAATGGCAAGGTCGGCCAATTAGGGATATCTTACCCTGGTGAGCTTACCCTGATAAGCGCTATAAAACCGCATCCCGCATTAGTAGCTGTTTCTCCGCAGGGTACTGTGGGCGACTTCTTTCTCGGCGACGACTTTTTTCATAACGGGGCATTCCGGCTTTCTTTCGGATTTGAATATTCTTTTGGCGAGGAAGCGGTTAAGGGGGATACTTCTTTCCCGTTTCCGAAGTGGGACCTTTATGATTGGTACCTGGACCTTGGTCCGTTATCAAACGTGAACAAAAAGTACTTCCATGGCAAAATTCCTACCTGGAACGACTTCATAGATCATCCGAACTATGATAAGTATTGGTCCAGTAAGGCGCCCGTTAATTATTCTGATACGCCCAGATTGCCGATATTGCATGTGGGCGGCTATTGGGACCAGGAGAATATGAATGGGCCCCAGGCTCTATATACAAAAATGGAGAAATATGACTCCGGGCGAAACTTCAACTATATTGTGTTAGGCCCCTGGTGCCACGGCCAGTGGTCGGACTCAAACGCATCGTCGATAGGAGATTACAGAATGGGGAGAAACACGGCCGATGATTTCCGGCGGATACAGAAAAACTGGTTTGACTATTGGCTCAAAGGAAAAGGCGATGGAAAGTTTACCGAGGCGGAGTGTTTTCAGACCGGCTCCAATGTGTGGAAAAAATATGACTCATGGCCGGACAAATCGGCTACACCAACGAGACTTTATTTGCAGGATAATAAGTCACTGTCATTTAATAAACCGACCAGCGGAGATAAAGGTTTTGACAGCTACGTGAGCGATCCTGAAAATCCGATAGCCTACCGCGAACGCCCGATTGAGCTCACATATTCCGATAGCTCCGACTGGGAGACATGGCTGGTGGAAGACCAGCGGCATTGGGATCATAGGCCCGATGTGGTCACGTATAAAACAGATACACTGTTGAACGATCTTACGATAACCGGCGATGTTGTGGCGCATCTGTTTGCCAGTATATCAGGATCGGATGCCGACTGGGTGGTGAAAGTAATAGATGTGTATCCGGATATTGACAGAAAAAAATTGACAATGAGCCAGTTCGAGCTAACCATTGCCGCAGATATTTTCAGGGGAAGGTTCCGGAAAAGTTTCTCGAAACCACAGGCAATAATACCCGGAAAGGTGGAGGAGTACACTTTCGGGTTGCACCAGGTAAATCACGTATTTAAGAAAGGCCACCGGATCATGGTGCAGATACAAAGCTCCTGGTTCCCGATATTTGATATGAACCCGCAATCCTATGTTCCCAATATCTTCAAAGCTACCAGGAAGGATTTTGTCAAGTCAACACAGCATATTTATCACAACAAGAATTATGCTACCTGTATAGAGCTGCCCGTGGTAAAGTAAGAGGAGAAAATTACGAAGAGGAGTCCACCTATTCCATCATTTGCCCCACCATTTCTTTGAGTAACTCCCGGTCGTTAGCGGTGTTTTTTATGCCTACTGCCATGGTGCTGTATTTGCCCAGCAGCAGCATGCAGCGTTCTACACGGTGTAGTGGCCAGTGTTGCGCTGACGCGAGAATATTCTTTACAAGCCAGGGTGATATGCCAAGTGCCGAAGCAGCTTCTTTGTCTGTCTTGCCTCTCAGGAAATTGGCCTGGTACAAGCGGTTGAAGTGATTGTAGAAGGACCCAATCAGAAGTGGCATTGGCGCGGCTTTAGGATTGGCGAGAAAGTAGGCCAGCATCCGGAACAGCTTATCACGGTCGCCGCTGGTTAACGCTTCCGGAAATTCGAAGACATTGTATTCTTTACTGATGCCTATATACTTCTGTATGATCTGTTGGGTCAGTTCTTTCTCACCCGGCACATTGATGCGTACCTTTTCTATCTCGTTCACGATCCGCTGCAGGTCATTGCCCAGGTAAGATGCCAGCATTTCCGACTCGCGCTGGCCTATATGGAAATCAATATCTTTTCCGTGGGCCTGTATCCATTGCGGTATGCTGTCGTCCTTTATTTTGTCAGAAGTGAAGCATGTGCCTTTTTCTTTTGCTTTTTTTGAAAATCTTGTTTTACCATCCACTTTCTTGCCGGCATGTTCAATGAGGAAAATGGTTGAGGGCGATGGTTTTTCGATATAGCTAAGTAAGGAATTCAAGCCTTTGTTCTCGCCGGAATCACCTTTCAAAGATGCGGCGTCTTTTAGTATCACTACCTGCTTTTCTGCAAACATCGGGAAGCG
>CAINOM010000475.1 GCA_903851455.1 uncultured Bacteroidota bacterium
CTGCACTGCCTTGCTGGCCGTTTCCGGCGCCGCAGGACAACAGAAAAACTACTACAGCGGTGATCAATATGGATACGCTTTTTTTCAAGGAGTGTTATTAGAACGTTGGAATTACATCGCTTTAGACAAATTTAGAAAAATAAAACATCACCGGAGAAGGCGGCTTAAAGAATTGTCATGAGAGACAGTGTCATTTTAGCGCGGTCCGCAGATAGCTGGTAAGCATTTTTTCGAGTTTGCATTGCGCCGTAATGCTCTCGTCTAAAGAAATTATTCACTACATTTAAATCAAAATCGTTAGAAAATGAAGTTGCTTGTTTTTATTGCCATATGCGCTTTTGTTACACCGGTGTTTGCCCAGCGAATAAATCTTGATTCGGCTAGGATATACCTGGCGCAAGACAACTATACTAAAGCGATGCCTTTTGCCAATGAAGCTGCGAAAAACGCAAAGACAAAGGATGATCCCGAGGCGTGGTTCCTGCGGGGGATGGTATACTTATCGCTGACTATGGATGAGACCGCAAAAAGCCCGAATTCGATAACGGAGGCTTATGGGTACTTCCTGAAGACGCTGACGCTGAAGCCCGATTACGGCATGGAGATCAATAAACCGCTATATTCTGTGGCGATCATTAAGTTCAACAGGGGCTCTGCATTCTTTGCCGAAAAGTCTTTCGAGCGTGCGTACAATGAATTTGCAGAGATATACGCTATTTACAAAATGGACGGCGGCAAACGCTTTAAAGATAATAAAGAGTTTAAGGCTGTGGAGATAGACGCACGCAAAAATGCGGCCTACTCAGCAAACAACTCCGGGCGTAGTAAGGTAGCGGCAACGCTGCTTGAGGACCTCATCAAGGAAGGGATAACAGATGATACTCACGTATATGAAACGCTGATAGATATCTATGATGCAGGGAAGAATACAACGGAGGAACTGGCCGTTATTAATGGTGCCCGTAAGCAGTTTCCGGATAACCAGACGTTCAGGATAATGGAGATCAATTATTATATAGGTAATGGAATAAGAGAAGGACTGCAAGCGAAACTGGAGGAAGCATTGAAGCTGGAACCCGAAAATACGGATCTGTTATTTCATCTTGGAGAGCTTTGTATTGAAACGGCTTTTCCTGCAGATGCTCAAGGCAAGCTACTGGCACAGCCCGCCAATTTTGAACAGTTGTATGCCACCGCTGAAAATTCGTACACGCGCGCATTGAAAATATCGCCAGATGCCGCAGCTCAGTATTACGACTTCGGGATGTTGTACTACAACCACTCGAGATGGTTTGGGCAGCAGGTAGATGATAACCCAACAGCAGGTGATAAAGCGGTATCTGAGTGGACAGCTAAGAGCAGCGAAGAACTTGCGAAAGCATTACCGCACTTTGAAAAGGCTTTTTCTCTGATGGATGCTAAGGCGAACTTATTAACGGACTCAGAAAAGCCGGTTTATCAAAATACCATGATCGCCCTGAGGCAGATATATACCCGAAATGGGGATGCTGCAAAAAAGGAGAAAATGGACAAGGCGATCGAAAAAATGAAATAGGATCACTACTTCCGGATATCCGGGATATCGCTTGTTTCCATCCTTGGATTCGAAGAGTATCTATTAGTCTTTAACCCCTGAGAAAGCACAGGTAACAACGGTAGCGCTGGTAACGGTGGTGGTATATGTGAGTACCCCGCTAAGACTTAATGAGCCATTGCCCGAGATCAGGTAGCCGGCACCGCAATTGTCTGAAAAATTCTGAGGCGCTATACTGAAGCTGTAGTTATTTACCGTACCCTCAACCGGAACTGCCCTATAGCAGTTGGCCTCGCCGAAAGACCATCCGATGGTGAGCAGATTGCCTTCGCTTCCTGCTCCAAAATAGGAAACAGTGTTAGTGGCAACCGTGGTAGCGGTACCAACACTCCAGCAAGTGGTACTGCCTGTCCAGTCACCGGCAAATTTTGCATTTGCAGAGATAGGGGAAGTCTTTTTGCATGAAATAATGGAAATTGCTGCAATAGCTGCAAAAGTGAGCAATGCTGTGAAATTATTTCTAACAGATAGTGATTTCTGCGTCATACGAGTGTGTCTTTAAATAGAATTGGGCTAAATATAGTACTAAAAACCAAAAATATAAAAATTACGGCAAAATCAGGTAGCGAAATCAGAAATAAAGCCGTTGTCACATGGCCCCGATAGTGACCATGCAAACAAACGCGGAATGTGAAATTCCCGATGGAAATTGAAAAACCGGCGATCTACACTTTTTCCAACCCGGCAATGATCTTCCTTATGCGCTCCTTCTGGTCGTCTGGCGCCATGGATAGGGCGGTCTTGTAGTTAGTCAGCGCCTGCTTCTTATCCCCTGAATTACTGTAGGCCTCACCCATGCTGTCATATGCATTCCAGCTATCGGGATGTTTTTTTACGTTTAGTTTAAATACTTCAAGAGCGGTGGGTATGTCCTTTTCGTTCATCAGTTCGTAACCGAAAACGTTAGCCTGGGCTTCGCTGGCCTGCCCGACAAGTGACATTACTTTACTTTTTGTTTCTGCGGCTTCTTTTGCATTGCCCATAAGCGCGAGCAATTGTGCTTTAGCGGCCACATTTGTAAAGTTTCCTTCGGCCTGTATGGAGGTATTTATCCATTTTAAGGCTTCATCGTAGTTGATCTTGTTGACTATGCAGTAATGAGCGGCCTCTTCCCATCCGTGCCAGGTGAAGCCGGACTGGTTTCTCAGTTGCTCGCGGATGTGCCGGAGTGCTACCGCATTCACATCAACCGAAACGGTAAAAGACACCCTCATTTTTTCCCATGACAGAGTAACTTTCGAAGATGTAGCTTTCCGGTCAGTAAAATCATAACCAAGCCACTCCTGGAATTTGCCGGTTCCCGGTTTTACTTTAACGCGCAGCGCGTCCTCGTTGTCCTTGTAGAAGAAGCTGCCCCATGAAGTATGGTCTTTAGAGAATATGATGATCCACTCGTCTGCATTGGGTATCATGTGCAGTCCATAGGTGCCGGCTTGCAGCGGGCTACCCTCTATTTTCACATCATCTGCAAAGGAAATGGTGGTGTTATCATTTGCGCCCGCGCGCCATACCTTGCCATACGGCACAAGTTCGCCCCATATCTTACGGCCATTTACGTAGGGGCTGTGGTAAACGATCGTAATGTCGGTATAGCCTATCCGTTGCGTCACTTCGGCGCGCTGACTTACTTCAGGCAATACAAGATTTTGAGCGAACGCGCTCATAGAAACAAGCATCAGTAACGAGCAGAAAAGAGTCTTCATCGCAGTATAATTTGAGTAGTTAGCAAATGCCGGCAATGTGAACCGGTTGGTGCCAACGAAGATAGGGTAGGGCCTAAAAAAAGACGGCGTGAGGAAAAGGGGGAATTTTCCTGAAATGCCAGCAATGGGTGAGGGCGTTTTAGATTTTGCAGGCGTATGGGTTATAGCAAAATCTTAAGGCTGGTGTATTGGGCTATACGATTGAAATCTTCGTCATTATGCAGCAGCGTGGCATTGCAGGAAATTGCATAGAACGCTATAAGGCAGTCATTACTCTTGCGAATTGTTACTCCGTGTTTGCGTATACTCCTATAAAGAGATGCGGCCCCAAAGGCGGCCTCTGCCGGGTCTATTGCGAGGAGTTCAAATCCTGACAGGTTGTCCCTAACCTCGTAGAAATCACTGTCGTCTTTGATCAAATATTTCTTATATTCTGCAACAGAATTGAATCCTAAATTTTTAGCA
>CAINOM010000476.1 GCA_903851455.1 uncultured Bacteroidota bacterium
CAATACCTTCAGAAAAATGTACCCACTAGTGTCAGTAGTTCCACGTGATTTTGCGTTATCGGATATGTTGAGGAACTCGACCGTGTTTATTTTGGACAGAAAGGCGTTCGTTGTTTGTTTCTCTGGCTTGTGCATTCCTTTCTCATCTATAGAAATAAGGTAGTGCAGGTCATCTTGTTTGCTCATGGTGAACTCCATATCAGCGTCCGAAGAAACTCGCGGTTTTTTCTTCTCTATTGCTACCCATGTGCCGAGCAGGCGGCTGTCTATTTTAACCGATGGCTTTTCATCGATGGGGTATTTCGCGTCATTGCACGCCATGAGCGATAACATGGCAATACCCAACAATGCAAACAACGTTACCTGCTTCATGATCATGTTTTTTTAAAGCCCAACTTATCGCCTATCAACTTATCCCTTACTTCGGTAACATAAACTTCGGGTCCACCTGTTTTGCGTAGGCCTCGTACTTCCTGGCCATATCCATATTCCCCATCTTCTGGTAACTCAGTGCTATACCTGGCAGGTCTTTCGGGCCGATTTTCGGATCTATTTGTATCTCCTTATTGAATGCGTCAATTGCTGGCTGGTACTGGCCGGAATAGAAATAAGCGCGGCCGATATTAGACCATGCGTTTAAATCGTTAGGGCTCTGTGCGATCACCTTTTTGTACAGGGCGATCGCCTTCGGATAGTTTTTTGAGTTGAAGTACGTAGCGCTCAGATAATTGACAGTAGTAGGGTCGTCGGGCGTGCGCTGCAGTACCTGGTTGAAATAATATTCTGCAGAATCATAGCGCTGGCCCATAAAAAACGCAATTCCCAAACCCTGCAGACCTTCCATAGAGTTCGGCTCAAATCCAAGCATCTTATGGTAGTTCATTTCCGCAGAATCGAACTGCCGCAGCTGCACATAGGTTCTTGCAAGGTTGATGTAAGGGAATTTGAAATTAGGATTGAGCTCCAGCGCCTTTTTAAACATGCTGATCGCCTGCGGATATTTTCCGCTGGTCAGATATACGCTGCCGAGGTTGTTGGTCGCCGTGAAATTGATAGGGTTGAGCTGCAGTGCCAGAGCATCATGATATTCAGCAGAGTCATACTTACGTTTACGATCGAAGATCCTTCCCATTTCTACGTGCACATCGGCATAATCGGGATATATGGTTAGCGCATGACGTAGATAGGCTAAGCTCTCATCGTCCATTTCTTTCTTTTTCGTACTGTCCGCAACAGTAGGGTATACATCCTCGGCCAATGAGCTGGCCACATTGTGGTAAAGCCTGCAGTCGTTTGGAGAGTTGGCAACATCAGCTTTATAAAGGGTTATGTTATCCTTCCAGTTGGCATTGCGGGCAACAGTAAGGCCTCCAAATATCAGCGACAACGGCACCAGCACAGCCAACACCTTTGTACTTTTCAGCGACATAATATTTACTGCATCAGCCTTCAGCAGCCATTGCTCCACAGCCAACCCCGCCGCAAGGCAAAAACCCACCGACGCAAAGAATGCGAAACGCTCAGCCAGCTCAGCACCCATCAGGAACGGAAGGTTCGAGAACAGGAACAAGGTAGCCAGGTAAAAGATGATACTGAAGGCCCAGGGATCTTTTTTGTCCTTAATGAAGCGCGTTACGGCCACGTAGATCATACCGCAATAAGCCAGCAACGACAGCCAGAAGCGCCAGTCGCCAAAATCAGCATAGGGGATCGCGTTGAATGAGTACGTACAAAGCAGCGGGTGAGGTATGAACATCAGCTTAAGATACAAGCCCAGTACCACAGCTTCCGTCGTTATCCTGGCCGCCATATTTGGAGCCTTAGACAGCGCATTGTCTATGAATTCAACACCTGCCGGCTGGTTAGCATTATACTCGGTAAGTATGTGCGACCGGATGATCATGAAAACAACAAACACCAGCGCGGAGCCGGCGGTGATGTATATTGCGCGTTTCTTATCTTCATTGACGTAGAAAAAGAAAACAAGCGGAATGATAGCCAGGAATGCGATCACGGTTTCCTTAGAGATAAAGGCGAGGAACAGAGTAAAGACGCCCAAAATGAGTTGCAGCATCTTGCCGCTCTTCATATAATTTACAAACAGGTTCAGGGACAGGAAGCCGAAGAAAAAGCACAATAGCTCATCGCAACTTTTAATATTAGCTACAACCTCTGTATGTATGGGATGCACGGCAAATATCAGTGACGCAATAAATGCAATAGCCGTTTTTTTGCCGCCGAAGAATTTATCCAGGAAGAGGAATAACATGATCACGCAACCAGCAAATATCAGCACATTCATAAAGTGGTAGCCAGTTGGGCTCTGCCCGAAAAACGGGTATTCTGCCGCAAACATCACCAGTGACAATGGACGGTACAGGTCATTGGGGATCACGAGATAACCCCTCATGTGCGGTGTTACCAGTAGCTCCGGGATACCCTTAAAACCCTGCTGTACTATCGTGTTCTCCTTGAGTACGATCACGTCGTCCATCACGTAGCCATTCATCATGGTATTGGCATACAGCAGTACTGAGATCACACCCAGTATCAAACACAGCATCTTCACTGACAAAAGGTTGTTCCCTTTAGCCTCGGCCGATGGTGCTGGTTTTACGGTCTCCGGCCGGGTCTGCGGAGCCGGTTTGGCCGGTGCGGGCTGCGGTATTGGTTTTTTGCTTGGTTGTTTAGCCATTTCAGGTATACTTTCTATTCCTTCAAAAGTAAAAATTCGAAGGTGCTTTTCAAAACTTCTTGATCTTCTACCTACAATATAGCAAATTTTGTCACCGGAATTGCCGGTTATTGTGCCCGCGAACGCTTCTAACCAAAACAAGATCATGGTGCCGACATAAGTTCTGCTGACTATAATAATGTTTACTTTAACGTTTTTTGGGCTGAAAATATGCGGGCTTGCGACTAACATCATGATTTAAAAAACGTTAATTACCTTAACTTTGCATCGCAAACGGATAATTGCACCATTTAGGACATACCCGTAGAAAAGTTTATGAAAAAGACGCACATTGTTTTATTGATACTGATAGTAGTGGCCATAAGCGTGTTGGTGAGTGTTTTCGGGAATTTCAGCACCTACGAGACGTTTGCTTCCGCGTCTAAGAGCCCCGGCAAGAGCATCTATGTAATAGGCATGCTGCAGAAGGACCAACAGATGGAGTATGATCCG
>CAINOM010000477.1 GCA_903851455.1 uncultured Bacteroidota bacterium
CTCGGGGTTTTTCGTATCACTCTTTACTTTTCAGCAGACCCTAATAGTTTCCGTAAACTGGAAACGAAATCTGATGGCTAAAATAAAAAATGGCCGCCCCTTTGCCGGAGCAGCCATCACTTATTTTTCGCGGGCTTCTACCTGTTAATTGAAACCCTGATCACTTTGCTTGAGTTTTCGCTGACAACCTTTATGAGGTAAACGCCATTGGCAATATCATCGCGCAGGCTGATCGTTTTGTCTATACCTCCGTTTGTTATTGCTACGATGTCGTGGTACACAACATTGCCCATTATATCCACCACTTCTATGCTTGCTTCCCTGGCAGTGCCGGCGGCCGGCAACGCACCACTTAGGGTGAAAGAGCCACTGTTAGGATTAGGGAAGCAAACCAGGTCGCCGGAGAACTGTGCCACGAGCGGCGCAGCGGTGGTATGGTCCTCACCGGAGCAGCTATATGATTTGCAGGTACTGTCGTCTTCTTTGACCAGCGAATTGTGGCCGGTCAGCGAATAGAGTGTTCCATACAGATTCATTCCGGTAGGATTATATATAGTGCTCTCGGGGAAGTTGTAATTCTGAACGACAATGTTCAGTTTGTGTGTGCCGGGTGCCAGGTATATCCCTGCGCTGGTAACGAAATGTTGAAATTCCTCGTGATTTGCGTGCTCATCAGGACTACTGCCCGCGGCTGCTTGTACTGCAAAGTCGGGCAGGTTCAGCGTGTCGTCTATGTTAGCAGACACTATATAATTGTCATTGGCGATCATCGCGTCTATCATCACGCTGTCGCTGAGACACATACTGAATGGCCTGGAAAGAATCATCCACAGGTCTAAAGTATTGTCATTGTCAGTTTCATATCCGTGGGCATTCTGGGCTGTTATCCAACTGCTGGGGCTGCTGGTGGCATTTACGGTCCAGCTTCCTGCAGGATAGGTTGGGGAAAGGTCAGCGTCTATAATATCTGCCTGGCCACCCAGCGACACTGCTGTTGATCCCTGGGCAGCAATCTGGCCCGCCGCGTCTGGTGAAATACCGGTCACTATCCATTTTGGATCTTTTATCGCCGTTCCGTTATCGCCTGCTTCGCCTGCGATAGCTAAGCCGGTTAACGGGTCATATCCGGTGTTAATGATCAGCGAATTTGTGAGGCAGCAAGCATTTACCGTCACCACTGCATAAACCGAGTTCTTACCGCTGTTGTATAGGATCATTGCCGTGCCTGCAGCTATGCCGGTCACTACGCCTGAGCTGGCACCTACTGTGGCCACGGCTGGGTTGCTGCTGCTCCATGTGCCGGCTGGTCCGAAAACGGTTTCGGTAAGCGTGGCGCCTATACATATTGATGCATTGCCGGGGACAATAGAATACGAAAAGCCGCGGATGCTCAGCAGGCATAAAAGGATCGATAAGTAGATTTTCCTGGTCATAGCTTAATGTTTTAAAGTTTTCAAAAGTGATCTAAGTCAAAATTCTATACTAAATTGATTATATTGATAATTGAAATATTTTCTTCGAGATCATCCTCAACAATATAGGCGTACTGAAAGCGAAGGATGTTAGTATCCACGGAAAATTTATTTTGAACTACCAGCGTTTAGCTTAAACAGAAAAACGGCCACCCCGTTTCCGGGGCAGCCGTCTTATTCACAAAAAGGCCTTTATGCGTTAAGTTAGAACCTGATCAGAGCGCAAGTTACCTTGTCATAAAATAGCCTTGCTTTGAGCATATTGTAAAAAGTACCTGCATAGCCAATCTAAAAAAATACCCATTCGTGGGTATTGACATTTTAAAGAAATTGATTAAAATAAGCCTGCACCAGTTGCATGCTGTTTTTAGCGCCCATCTTTTTCAGCATGTTTTTTCGATGCTTGTCCACTGTTTGTTTGCTAATAGATAATACACTGCTAATAAGCCTGGAACTCTTGCCAGCAGCGATATATTCCAGTATTTCCGCCTCACGTTTTGTGAGCGATGCTTCGCTACTTGTGGTTTTGTTATTCATAGCGTTATAGTTATAAGTTTTAAAAAAAGAAAAGAAAATCGAATGTTTTATTTCATATTTTATAGCACAAAAGATAGGAGACATTTCAAATATTCCACCGCTCAAAAAGCTGGAATATGGGCGCTTTTTGAACATTTATGGATTCTAACGCGTTGAATATGTGATAATAAGCGAAAAGTGTGGCGAATGGCAATCGCCACTAAGGGGTCGTGCCAGTAGATGTATTATTACGTGAGGGTTGGTTAGCCCTCGTATTTCACGTGTATTTTGCTGTTGTTGCGGGGGCGCGCAGGCGTGGTATCTGGCCGGGCGACCGGTTTCTTATTTTCTCCTGTGGCCGGAGCAGTGGGTTTTTCGGAAGTGTTGGTTGGTTTCTTATCTGCCTTAGGTTTCGCGGTGGTTTTTGGCAACGCTTTTTTATGAACGACCGGTTCTGGATTAAATGGGTGCAGGCGGGCGTAATTACTGTATGCTTTTGCAAATGCACTGAGTAATAGCTGGCCCTGCAACTGGTAGCCCTTTGGCTGGTAGTGCACAAGATCGTGGCCGAGGAGACCACTGTGCTTCCATGCGGCTGCGCTCTTTTTGCCGCCGCTTATTTTGTAGAGGTCCCACCAGGCGGCGCCATTGCGCTCGGCGGACTCGATAAAGCCGTTTGTCACCCGGGTCAGGACAGCGTTCGGGCGTTTTCCTTTGTAGTAGGAGCCGGCTGGAGTAGTGATTAGGATGGGCGCGCCGGGCACCATCTCGCGGATTCTGCGGATCATGGTGTCGCATAGCGCCGCTGCGGCAGCTTCGCTCAGATCAGGGTTTTGCGCTTCATTGGTACCCATGGATATGATGAACAGATCGCCCTGCAATGCTTTAAGCTGCTCCCAGAAGAGGCTGCTATTGGCATACTGGTCGTAGCGTGCGCCGTTGGCGCCGATGGTATGATAGATGACACCGCCGGTATCTTTGCGCTCCAGGGAGACGCCATAAAACTGGTAGTCGCCAAAGGTGGTCTTGGTGAGCGAACAGCCGGACAGCAGGGCGTCGGTTTCGTAGACGAGTGAGGGGCTGTTATTACCTTCCAGCGTGGATAAAGAAACCTGGTTGCCTTTATTGCTATCGGTTAGTGAATATTCCTGCCTGTCTTTACCCAGGAAGAACACCATGCGGTTAAAATACTCCGGGTTACCGTTCTCATCTTTGAGCCATATAGAAACATTGGCATCCTTGTGAGCAGAGACCATGCCATAGCCGCAGATCCCTGTTTCTATTGGCGATGAGTTATTGGTAATGCGGTTGCTGTGCCATGAGGCGTTAGACGAGGCGTGGAGGTCTTTAGGACCATTTGTATTTGCCAAAGGATAAGGGAATACAAGTCCGCGGCCGGCATTGCCAAAGTAGGCCTGGAAACCGTTGCGCAATACGCTGGTGATACCATCGGCCTGAAGGTGTGAGTCGCCGATGTGGATGATGTTTACATGACCTTTGCGGGTCGCGTGCAGGGCTACCAGCTTGCTAAAAACACTATCCAACTTGTCGTGGTGCATGATGGCGTTTTCCTCATAGTTGATGAAGGCGTAGTGATCCGGTTTGGGCACCGTCCATTTAGTAGTATCCATTTGCGGATAAGCCATGAAGGGAATTAGTACGAGTATGAGGAATAAGAATTGTTTCATTGTCTGTCAGGCACGCGAAGCACTAAAGTAACGGTTATCACGCAAAAAGCGGCTCGTTGTAGTGTTAAAAAAATCTCCCGCAAAGGCTCGTCCCGATGGCTATCGGGACGCTGTTCCTTTATTACGTTTTTAAAGGTCGCAAAACGGGAGTTTCGTATTATGGGGTGGGTATTGTGTGAGACACAGGGCATGGTGTCTCTACGTCTCGTGCAATCAGTATTGGAGGCTACAAAAGTGTGAATTATTTTTTCCTTTTTGCTCTTTCGTATTGGACGGGCCAGGGCATATCGTCGTGGCCGAGCTCGCGGGCGGCACTGAGCGGGAAGTAGGGATCACGAAGCAGTTCGCGGGCCATGAATATAAGATCTGCCTGGCCGGTGGTGAGTATTTCTTCTGCTTGTTCCGATGTCACAATGATACCTACTGCGCCGGTGGGCATACCTGTTTTGCGGACAGCCGCAGCGAAGGGCACCTGGTAGTTGGGCTTGGCAGGGATCTTTGCATAGGAGACCACACCGCCAGAGGAACAATCCATGAGGTCTACGCCCTTGCTCTTCACCATATCTGCGAGCTTTACAGAGTCTTCAACGGTCCAGCCGTCATCTGCCCAGTCGGACGCGGATATGCGGAGGAACAGGGGCAGTGCCTGTGGCCATACGCTTCGAATTGCATCTATGATCTCTATGAGAAAACGGGTGCGGTTATCATAACTGCCTCCGTATTCATCGGTGCGCTTGTTGCTGAGCGGCGACATGAATTCGTTGATGAGGTAGCCATGTGCCCCATGTATTTCTATCACTTTAAAACCGGCGGCCAGTGCACGCACCGCGGCTGCTTTAAAGTCTTCGACGATCTTTTTTATTTCGTTGATGCTCAGCTCCAGCGGTGTATCCTTTTCTTCGGAAAAAGCTACCGGGCTTGGCGCAACTGTTTTCCAGCCGCCTTCGGAGACAGGTATCAGCTTGTCATTGTTCCATGGTTCGGTGACACTTGCCTTTCTTCCTGCGTGCGCGAGCTGCATGCCGGGAACAGCGCCCTGCTGCTCGATAAAAGCTGTTATCCTTTTTAGCTGCTCTATGTGCTCATCTTTCCATATGCCGAGATCGTGGGGTGATATGCGGCCTTCGGGGCAGACTGCTGTAGCCTCCGTAAACACCAGCGCAGCGCCGCCTACTGCCCTGCTGCCGAGGTGCACAAAGTGCCAGTCGTTGGCAAAGCCGTCCTGGCTGCTGTACTGGCACATGGGTGACACCACGATGCGGTTCTTCAGGTTGATGCTTCTTATGGTGAGTGGTGTGAAAAGTTGCGGCATGGGGTGATTATGGTAAATGATCTTTGGGAGATTTTATGCAAGATTGTTCTCAACTTCTGATGCGAGTGACTGAACTTTAGCAATTGCCTCATCGCGAGTAGTGCCATAGCATAAGACACCGGGTATATCTACTACTTCGGCGATCCAACGCCCATCGTCTTCGGGTTCTGTCTCTACAGTCCACATTGTTCTCTATCTCCTTTAATAAAAATACGACTTTGCTAGGTTAGCGTGAATTAAAGATCAATGCTTAAAATGCCGCATACCGGTTATCACCATTGCCATGCCATTCTCCTTACAGAATTGAATGCTGTCATTATCGCGAACGGAGCCGCCGGGATGAATGACTGCTGTGATGCCGGCCTCGTGGGCCATGCGCACACAGTCGTCGAAGGGGAAGAAGGCATCAGATGCCATTACTGCACCCTTGATGATGAAGCCGAATTGTTTGGTTTTATCTATTGCCTGGCGCAGGGCGTCTATGCGGCTGGTTTGTCCGCAGCCCTTGCCTATGAGCTGTTTGTTTTTTACGATGGCGATCGCGTTAGACTTCAGATGCTTGCATACTATGTTGGCAAACAAAAGGTCTTCCTTCTCTGCATCACCGGCAGTGTGCGCACCTACGTCTTTCCATTCGGCAAAGTTCTGCGTGTCGGCGTCTTGTGCCAATACGCCGTTGAGGATTCGTTTGTACTCCTTCGAAGAGGAGAATGGGCGTTTCTGCATGAGCAGGTTGCGGTTCTTCTTGCTCTTCAGCAAGGCAAGGGCATCTTCGTCGTAAGACGGTGCGATCAGTATCTCGAAGAATAGTTCGTTTATTTTTTGTGCCGCATCGATATCTATGGTTTGATTGGTGATGAGCACACCGCCAAATGCACTCTCGGGGTCGCCGGCAAGTGCCGCTTCCCACGCATGTGTAAGGTTATCGCGCTCGGCAATGCCGCAAACGTTTGTGTGCTTAATGATGGCAAATGCAGGGTTTGAAAACTCAGCAATGATCTGGCAGGCGGCGTCTATGTCTACCAGGTTGTTGTATGACAGTTCCTTGCCATTCAGTTTCTCGAACAAGGCATCAAGATCGCCATAGAAAGAGGCTTTCTGGTGCGGGTTCTCGCCATAGCGCAGGCTGCGCTCATTGCCATAAGACAACTGGAAGTGACCAGTGCCTGATACCTTTGCAAAGTAATCGGCAATAGCTACATCATAATGGGCGCACTCTGCAAATGCCAGCGCAGCAAAATGCTTTCTGTTGTGCAGGGAGGTTTCACCATTGCCGCTTTCCAGCAGCTGCAGCAGCGCATCATATTGATCACGGGATGCTACAATGCAGACATCATTAAAATTCTTTCCGGCCGCGCGTATCAGTGATACGCCGCCTATGTCTATTTTTTCTATTATCGTTTTTTCGTCGGCGGTTTGCTTTACAGTTTCTTCGAACGGATAGAGGTCAACGATAACAAGATCGAGCAAGGGGATCTCATATTCTTTTATGTGCTGCTGGTCGTCATTAAAATCGCGGCGGGCCAGTATGCCGCCAAACACTTTGGGATGCAGTGTTTTTACACGGCCTCCAAGTATGGAAGGGTAACCGGTAACACTTTCTACGGAAGTGCAGGGAATGCCCAGCTGCTCAATGAACGATTGTGTGCCGCCGGTAGAGTATAATGCCACGCCGAGGCTATGGAGCTTGCGGACAACAGGTTCCAGGCCGTCTTTATAAAAAACGGAGATCAGCGCTGATTTAATGGTACGATTCATTTGAAATTCTTTTTTGAAGAAAGTGGAAAACGCAAAAATGTCCGCAAAGATACGGAGCTAATAAAACATCGTGGAAAATTAGATTACCACCACCTGTCGCCGGCATGATAAGCGCCGCGGCGGGGCACGCGCCTGTTGGTATGCGGGCGGTGTGATATGCAGCTGCCCAGGTGGGCAAGAATGACCAGTATGGCGGCAACCTTAATAATTTTGTATTTCATCGGAAGTAATTTTTATTGCTGGCTGCCGGGAAGATCGCTGTTGCTGATCTTACGGGTGATCTGCTGTAACGAAACAGCAGTGTTTTAAACCATTAATCGCTTAAAAGTAATAAAATCTTCTGTTTTATAAATACAATTTTTCCTAACTAAAGGAATAGCCAATCACCCTGCACAAGGCAGGTAGAAAAGTACCAATACTGGAACTAGTAATTCCGTTGCCGCGGTTGAGGACGTACTGTCTTTTGAGGCTCGGTTGCTTTTTTGTGTGTATGACAGCTTGCTACTGTAAACGCTACTGCTGCTACGAGGATCACCCTGAGTATATTATATTTCATCGGTAGTGTAAAAATGTAAAGCTAAGATATTCATTTTACCAACGCAATACTTTAAGACACAAAATAAAACATGCCCCCCTGGAACAGGAAGGTTGAAAAACAAAAAACTTACCATCGACTAGTCGTTAATGTGCCTCGCGTGTGGGCGAAGAACAGTGTACTGGGGTTGTTTTTTGTTGGCATGGCAGCTGGCAATGCTGAAAGCTATAGCCAGAACTACTATTGACTTAAATATGTTACGCATCATGGGGGATAAATTGTAAACTAAAGTTATTCAATGCCGCGACACAGAGTATATTAATCGTTATATGATTAACCGAAGCTTAACGAAAATCAATCATTTATAAGATAAGCAATTGTAAATATTAATTTACTCTGCAAACTGTAAAGCTGTATCCCTGTGGTGTATTGGTAAGGGGTATGCCCAGGAATTTCCTTTGCTCGGTAGTGCGCCAGTCGTAGATAATGGTGCATTTGCTTAGGAATTCGTTAGCAAAAGGAAGATATATCTGCTGGATAATCAACGTGTCATCTTTTTTGAAGTGGACGCCATCGAAAAACTTTACATCGCTGGCATCGTCGACCAGCGGCCAGAGGTTCACTGTGATGTAGACATTTTTACTGTTTTGAACCAGGCGATTGATGATGGGGCGGGCAGCAGCATAGTCCTTCTTATCTGTTTTATAATCGACAAAAAGGATGAACACCCGGAGAAATACAACTGTGCCGGCGACGTAAGTGAGTATGGATAAGGAGTAAACAGCAGTTTTCAGATAGCTCTTAGGCAACGAGATAATATTGAGGAAGAGGTATACTGAGAGTGGCAGGATGAATTGCGTGGCGTTGTAAACAGTGGGCGATGCATAAAGAATGAAGCGCGCAATACCGTAGAGCACCATGAGCTGGAGCGCGATGACCATGAGTACCCGCATGATCTTAGCATCTTTCAGCTTAACAAAAAGGGTTCTGAGATAAAAACCCGTGCATACCAGGAACAGGATCAAAAAGCCGAAGTTGAGCTGCGAGAACAGCCAGTAGTGTACAAAGAGTTTAGCGCTGCGGTCGCTACGGGTCATGGCTGATGACGCATGCAGGCGTATAGTATCAACAGTGTCTGTAAAACCGTGCGGCGATGCGGATAGTATAGCGAAGAAAATAAGTGCGACGCCCCAGAAGCGGGCGGTGTTTATTAGTATCGTTATAAACAGATTGCGGGCATTAAGCAGCTCAAATACGAGAAAGAAAATGAAGCAGAAATAGAAGCAGATGATCTGCGTAGCAAACATGACCCCGAAGATGACGCAGATAAGTAGGTTGTATAGAGCGGGGTGCAATTCATATCGCCGGTCGTAAAGAATGTAGATCATGAACACCAGCAGCACGGTAAGGTTCTCTGGCCGGCCCACCGTGGGTATGAGGTAGGTAGCCACATAAACAAGTGAGCACAGCACGAACACCTTCATAGAATTGCTCAGGCGCGCAGGCAGAACAGAAGCTATGGCGCGGATATAAAGAAAAAGCCCTGCAATGCTGAACATGGAACAAATGAAAAAGATGGTTTTTATGCCGGGATTGATCTTGCCCAGGGTACCCAGCAACATGGGGTAGAACGGAACGTAATAGTTGAATTTTATGGCATTGCTGACGTTGGTAGCCACGCCTACCACAGAGACATCGTAAAGGGGATTGACAAGCCCGAAACCCCGGGCGTACAAAAGGGCAGTGGGTATGAACACACGTGAATCTGTACCGGGCGTAGGGAAAATATTTAACCCATACAAAACCAGGATGACAGACAACACAGCGGTTAAGGAATAAAACAAAACCTTAAATCTATTCATACTTTTTTCCTTAATAGTGCCGCGAAGATATTCCTTTGTTTAAAACAGATCATAATCGCGACGGGAAGCATTGAGCCTTAACCCAATATAGAAGTAATTTGTAGTGAGTGGGCCGTAAACAGGGCCGGTAGTAGAATAATCGTTGCGGTAAATGCCGGCATTATTCGCATACTTCCGGTAAGTATCACCAAGATCGATAAAGAGATTCCTGCGGAGCTGGTAGGAGATATTGATGTTGATCATTTCGCAATGGCTCTCGGGACCATGGATCATTTTCACACCATACTGATCAGGTGCGGTAACGTAGGGGTTGAATATGTTGTTGCCATAGTTTACGCCGCCGGTGTCGATACCCTGTATGTAGTAAGTTCCCTTGAGTGTGAGATAAAGGTTTTGAACCGGCTGGTAGCGTGCAACGCCGACAACACGAATGAAGCCTGAACCAAGCGGATCGGCAAGCGGCTGGTTGTAGTTGGTGTAATTGGCAAGGGTATCTTTCGCAGAATAAGTATAGGGGCGCACAGCATCTATCTCGCCCTGCAGGTCAAAGTTTTTCAATGTAAATGCGTCGAAGTATTTGCCGCCGGCCTGTATACCCCATTTGTTGCCGTACCAGCCATTGCTGCTGAAGAGTTCTTTAGCCCTGAACTCATTGAACATCAGCTGGCCATAAAACTGCAGGTGCTTTGCCACAATTGCCTTCGCGCTCATACCCAATATCGATTTATCTCCTTCTCCGTTGAACCTGTTTACTGCAGTAGAGAAAATGATGGGGTTGAGGTAGGACAGCTCGTATGAATTGGGACGATCGAACACTTCAGCTTCGAAGAAGCCGAGGTTGAGCCATTTAAAGGTATTCCAGGTGAGGTAGTGGATGGTGGAATACTTGTGTGCCACGAGTCCATCGCCCAGGTTCTTATCATATTGCGGGGTCAGCTCCAGGTAGAGGCATTCGTAATTGATATGCCAGATGCGGGTCTGCAACTGCAGGAAAGGCATGTTGGACGAATTGTCTGTAAGGAA
>CAINOM010000478.1 GCA_903851455.1 uncultured Bacteroidota bacterium
AAAGAATTCCAGATACAGACGGTGCAAAATCTTTGGAAGCGGAACGAAGATAAGAGCGCTGATCTGCTGCATCAGTTGCAGCAAAAGGCGGTGCATAATGAGAACATTTTTGAAGCGCTGATGGAAACGGCCAAGTATTGTTCGCTGGGGCAGATCACCAAGGCGTTGTTTGAAGTGGGTGGGCAGTATAGGAGGAATATGTAATTACAAATTCAAAAGCCAAAATTCGAAAAGTAGTAAGAGTATACCTGTAACCACATCGTGCATGAAATACTTTTTTACCGTGCTCCTGGTAATTGCTTGTTTGGGCGCTCGCGCTCAGACTGCAGGCCCCAATGCGGGAGGTGTATATGAAACCCCGGAGGTGCCGGCATATTTTGCTGCAGGTAAAGACAGCCTGGACCGGTATATAAAAAAGAATATCCACCTGAAGCATGCCGGTGGCGGAGTGGCTGCAAATGCAATTGTCGCTTTTATTGTGGAGAAAGACGGCCAAATTGGCGCAGCAGAGATATTGCGTACCAGCGGCGATAAAAACCTGGACGCGGAAGCTGTGACCATCACAAAGTCGATGCCCAAATGGGAACCTGCTAAGAACAAGGGGGTGGCAGTGAGATCATCGACGATGCTGACCTTTTCCTATACTGTGAAGTAAGATGGTTAACCGGCGCGCTCCGCAAGGATCATTTCCAGCTCACTGATGATCATAGCTGTGGCACCCCAGATGATGGTGCCGTCTTCCAGTTTGTAGGCATTTACATTCCTGATCACATCTGGCATAGCCGGCGAGATCACATCCGTTACTGTTTTACGATCGGGATGCAGTAAGCTGCTCAAGGGGACCTCTATGGTGTAGGATACCTCGTTATGGCTGAGGTTGTATTGCGGCCGTTTCGCAGCATACCCAACGAATGGGTACACATTGAAATTACTTACCGGAATGTAAAGTGGTGTCAGCGCGCCAAGAATGTCCACATCGGACGAAACTATACCTACTTCTTCCTGTGCTTCTCTTAGTGCCGTGGCTTTGAGATCTGCGTCGGTGGCCTCATAGCTGCCACCAGGAAAGCTTACCTGCCCGCTGTGTGCGGTATTGTCTTCACGCCTTTTCATCAGCAGCATCTGGAGGGCGTTGTCTACAGGGAAAAGCAGGCAGAGCACTGCGCTCGGGCGGGCGTTCTCGGGTACTTTTATAGGGTGCGGCAATACACGGCCCATCATGCGCTCCTGTGCTGCGCGGCCGGGCAGGGGTTGCAGCAGCCGTTGTCTTAGCCATTCTATTGTGCTGTTATTATCCAAATGGGCTATTGTTCTTTTATCTCAAAACTAAGCGCTCCCGACGGGCACTTTTTTACCTGCTCTATAATGCGCTCCGCATCCGCGCCATCCATATTGATCCATGGGCTTATTTTCGGGTTGAATACCTCGTTCAGGCCTTTCCAGCAAATGGATGAATGCTGGCACAGGGCCGATCTCCAGACCACCGTAAGGTCCCCCTTGGTATAGTGCTTTATTACCGTGTCCATGGTGAATGTTTTTATAAAAATACGGAAAGCCGGACACTTAACCGCGCCCCTGCATGCGGTAAGGCAAGCGGGGGCGCGGAGGTAAGTTATCCTTATTAGTTTGTCTTTTTATACCATTGGCACTTCGAATATCAGTACATCACTGGTGGCATCGGCCTTTATTTCAAAGCTGTCTGCTTCACTGATGCCGAGGGCATCTCTTTTATTCAATACCTGGTCGCCAATGGTCAATTTACCGTCTATCAGGAATATGTAAGCTCCATTGCTCTTATTACGGAAGCTGTGAGAAATACTTTTACCGGCTTCCAGCGTGGTGCGGTATATCCATGCGTCCTGGTTTATCTTCATTCCATCGTCATTGTTATCTATTGGAGATACGATGGTCTGGAGTTTGTTCACACGGTCTTCCGGGGCGAACATTTTCTGGTCGTAGCGGGGTTTTACATTTTCTTTATTAGGGAATATCCAGGTCTGCAACAGATTGGTCTTGTGTGCAGGGTCGGGGTTGTATTCACTATGCGTTACGCCACTGCCAGCACTCATCACCTGCACTTCGTTTGGTACGATCTGCTGGGTATGGCCCATGCTGTCTTTATGTTCCAGCTTGCCGTCCAGCACCAGGGTGATGATCTCCATATTGTCGTGCGGGTGCCTGCCGAAACCCATACCCGGATCTATGATATCGTCATTGAGTACCCGCAATACACCGAAATGTACCTTGGTGGGGTCGTACCAGTTTGCGAAACTGAATGAGTGATGTGCATCGAGCCAGCCGTGCTTTGCGTGGCCTCTTTTATCTGCGGCGTGGAATATTGTCTTTGCCATAATTTTTATCCTTTTTTAAAAATGGATGTATATACATGTATGCAAAACGAGTGCCTAATTGTATTACGAGAAAGTTACAGAATTATTGGCATTTTAACAGTCATTACGTCATATTTTGATGCCTGTGAAACCAATAAAATGGTAAATTGGCATTAAATCGCGGTTTCACTATTGAGTATCAACCTTTTGGTTCTTACTTTTAACGTACAACTTAAAACATGGCTCAAAGCATACTGGTAATAGACGATGAAAAAGCGATCCGCAAGGCGCTGAGTGAGATACTGGCCTTCGAGGGGTTTGTGGTGGATGAGGCCACCGATGGCGCTGAAGGAGCGAAAAAGATAAAGGAAAACAACTACGACTGCATCCTCTGCGATATAAAGATGCCCAAGATGGACGGCATTGAGGTACTGCAACTGGCCCGTGAAGAGCGGCCAGATACTCCGTTTATTGTCATCTCGGGTCATGGGAATATAGAAACGGCGGTAGATGCCGTGCGGAAAGGCGCCTATGATTATATTTCCAAGCCTCCGGACCTGAACAGATTGCTGATAACCGTCCGGAATGCGATGGATAAGAAGAGCCTGGTATCTGAGACACGACAGCTGCGCAAACGGATATCGCGCGGTAGTGAAATGATAGGCGAGAGTGAAGGCATGATCCGCATACAGGAGACGATCAAGAAAGTAGCGCCAACAGATGCGCGCGTGCTGGTAACCGGCGAGAATGGCGTGGGCAAGGAACTGGTGGCCCGTCGTATACACGAGCTCAGCAGTCGTGCCAACGGGCCGCTGATAGAGGTGAACTGCGCGGCAATACCATCCGAACTGATAGAAAGTGAATTGTTCGGGCATGAAAAGGGCTCGTTCACGTCTGCGATCAAGCAGCGCCTGGGCAAATTTGAGCAGGCCAATGGGGGAACACTCTTCCTTGATGAGATAGGCGATATGAGCCATGACGCACAGGCGAAGATGCTGCGCGCACTACAGGAAGGCAAGATAACCCGTGTGGGCGGTGAGAAAGAAATAAAAGTGGACGTACGTGTAATAGCAGCTACCAACAAGAACCTGATGGAAGAAGTAGAGGCCAAGAAATTCAGGATGGATCTTTACCACCGCCTCAGCGTGATACTGATAAAGGTGCCGCCGCTCAACGAACGTAGGGATGATATACCTGCATTGATCGCCCACTTTATGAAGGAGATAAGCGAAGATTACAAGCAACCAGCAAAGGAAGTAGAGCCAGCAGCTATCGCCGCACTACAGGCATTCAACTGGACCGGTAATATCCGCGAGCTTCGCAACGTTGTAGAGCGTTTAATAATCCTTTCAGATAAGAAGATCACGAAGAAGGATGTGGAGACGTATATAATCACCCCAAACCCCTAAACCCACGACCCTAAAGGGGAGTACTTTATCCGGCTACTTCTGCTACGAATAAATCTCGGCTCATTTGTATAGAGCGTATAATAAAGGCCCACAGTTGCGTGGGCCTTTATACATATTGAAAACTCTGATTGCTGGATAATGATTAAAAGCTGAAGTTGTATTCACCAGTGAAGCCTCCTTTAGGGGTTTGGGGTTTACCCTATCGCATGTTTCAGGTCATCGATCAGATCATCTACATCTTCAATACCTACACTGAGGCGTATCAGTGAGTCAACCAATCCGTTCTTCAGCCTTTCTTCGCGCGGTATAGATGCGTGTGTCATTGTAGCCGGGTGGCCGATGAGTGATTCTACGCCTCCAAGAGATTCCGCAAGCGCGAATAACTTTGTTGACTTCAGCACCTTTACTGCTTCTTCAATGCTGTCATTCTTCAGCGTGAAGGAGATCATACCGCCAAAGCCGCGCATCTGCTTCTTAGCTATATCATGATTAGGATGGTCTTCGAAACCTACCCATAGTACTTTACCTACTTTTTTGTGTGAGCGCAGGTAGCGAGCTATTTTCTCACCATTCTCGCAATGGCGCTGCATACGCACATGCAGTGTTTTTATACCACGCAGCACCAGCCAGCAATCGTGAGGGCCCGGCACTGCGCCGCAGCTGTTCTGTATAAAGCGCAGGCGCTCTTCCATACCTGCATCATTCATTACCAATGCACCGAGCACTACATCGCTGTGTCCGCCGAGGTACTTGGTGGCCGAATGCAGCACAATGGTTGCGCCGAGATCCATAGGGTTCTGCAAATATGGGGATGCGAACGTGTTGTCGCATACCAGTATCAGGTTGTGCTTTTTCGCGATGGTTGCGCAGGCCTCTATATCTATTACATTCAGCAGCGGATTAGTAGGCGTCTCTATCCATATCATTTTCGTGTTGGCGTTGAGATGCTCGGTTATATGCTGTGCGTCCTGCATGCCGATGAAATGAAACTTGATACCATAAGCAGCAAATACCTTGGTCATGATACGGTAGGTACCGCCGTAGAGATCGTTTGATACGATCACTTCATCACCCGGTTTCAGCAGCTTTATCACGGCATCTGTCGCCGCCATACCACTACCGAAGCAGAGGCCGTATTTCGCATTCTCAATTGCCGCCAGCGAAGCCTGCAGCGCATCGCGTGTAGGGTTTTGCGTGCGGGCATACTCATAACCTTTATGGTCACCCGGGCCTGCCTGCACATAAGTGGAGGTCTGGTATATCGGTGTCATGATAGCGCCTGTGGTAGGATCCGGGCTTACACCCGCGTGTATCATTTTTGTATTCAGCTTGTAGTTTTTTTGTGCCATTTGGTATCGTTTGCGGTTGCAAAGGTATAAGTTAATAATACACCGCAAACATTTAAACCGTTAAAACGGTTTGCATATGGCGCAGCTTACTTGTCCCACGATTGAAATCGTGGGCTAGGTTTGACTATGAGATTGAATTTTCGGGTACTACCACACATACTCCTTCTCCACCACTTTCTTCAGCCGGTCTATGAGGGTAAGTGTTGCGGGACAATGCACCAGGTTGTTCGTAAAAGTATCGTTGTAAAGGTCGAATGGTTTTTTGTTGTGGTGGGGAAACTCAGCGCAGTCTGCCGGGCGCACTTCGTATATAGAGCAGATGTTGCCTTCCAGGAACTGGCACGGCTGCGTGGTATTGATCCAGTCGCCTGAGCCTTCTTCTTTTACCAGCCATTTGTCCATGAACTCTTTTGGCTTCATTTCGAGATGTGCTGATATACGCTTCACATCGGCCTTGGTAAAGGTAGGCGTCATGGTCTTGCAGCAGTTAGCGCACTCCATGCAGTTCACATCCTTCCATACGGTGGCATCAACCCTTGCTACCAGTGCAGGCATATCATCCGGTACTATGTCATCAAGTTTAGCGAGAAATGCGGTAAGGGATTTTTGTTTCCGCGCTGCGGTAATTCTGAATTTCTTTAAGTCCATGACGGTTGTAAATATAGGATGTTTGATGGAATTGGGAACATGTCATGACTCTATTCTTTCCTGATCCAGCTTGTCTCAGGATCCTGGTGCATTGAAAGTACTCCCTGGATAATCAGTTTGTTTCCTTCAATATTATAATGTGCCGAATAGGGAAACTTGTCAATCATTGCGAAACGAATATCATCGTATCGTATAGCATGTATATATGGATTACGTGTTATAACAGACAATCGTTTTTTAAAAGCAGTATAGAATCGGTTTCCCAAGCCTATTTGTTGTTTATCGTAATATCAACGGCCGCTTGTATCTCCCTTATTGCGCGCGGAGTGAGGACTAAACTATATTTCGCCATTAACCAATGCGTATCATTTTTTGAGCGGCCTCCCAACTAATCAACTCTTCGGGATGTTTCTTGTAATATTCTTTGCGTTCTCTGATCTCTTTGATCTGCCATTCAGGTATTGGTGTGTTGTTTTCATCAATTAACTGAGTTTCGATTTCTTTTTCAAGATCTTCATGCGTAGTAAACTCGCCATTATCTATCCGTTCCATGGCTGCATCAATTTCCTTGTTGTACTGTTGTATATCGATTTCATCCGATGCATCATTTTTCAGGTTCAGAAACGATTTTATGACACTTAACAGCGATTTCTTTTCTTCAATGCCTAAAAGCGGCAAGTATTTTTTATTTCTGCATCTAATGCCCCGGTTGCCATACATCAAAATTGTATAATAAAGGTACGATTTTTACCAAAACCGGTTCTCACCTCATAAAATAATAACTATACAAAAAAGCAAATGGCGCCGCTACCAGCAGTGAATCGAAACGGTCGAGTGCACCGCCGTGGCCGGGCATCAGCGAGCCTGAATCCTTTATGTCAGCCATACGTTTCAGCTTCGACTCCATAAGGTCACCCAGGGTGCCCGCAATAGTGACGCAAAATGCAAGTGCCATCCAGTCTATAAATCGGTAGGTTTCTGAGTAATATCCATATATCCCGGCGGCAGCTATTGTGAGTACCGCGCCGCCAATTACGCCTTCCCAGGTCTTTTTGGGAGATATGGGCGAGAACTGGTGCTTGCCTATGAAAGAGCCTACGAGGTAAGCCATGGTATCATTGCTCCAGATCATCACGATGATCGCAATGGGGAGCGCAAAATCGTAGGTGCGGATATTGAGCAGCAACAACATGGGGAGAGTGATATACATCATACCGCCCGCGGCCTGCAGCAAAGCCGAAAAGGAGTTCTTCTTTGATAGTACGCCTACCAGCAAAAGGACGGCCGGAAGAATGGGCAGCAACACCAGAACAATGCGGATGACGAGCGGAGATAGTTCGCTGATCTTATTGCAGTAGAGGGCTAAGACCAGGAGCCCAACCAGCTGCACCGCCACCGGCAGCCACTTAGGCCAAAATGATTCTTTGTCTATTTTCTGCACCAGCCTGAAATAGTCACGCAGACACAACACCTCTATCAACACAATAAGCCCGAAGAACGACCACTCATTCCACAGCAGGCCAGTGAGCATGATGGCCACGAAAACAATTGAGCTGCCTAAGCGGGTAAAAAATGTGGGCCAGTTGAGCGCCATGCGAAAGTTTAGGTTAAAGATAGAAGGATTTAGATTTCATTTCTCTGTTGTTCGATCTGGGCCAACTCTGCCGGGGTAAAATTATCCGACCAGTTGGGCGGAAGCGGGGTCTTGTTTTTCAGCAGCAGGTAGAAAGAGATACCAAAAACCGCGGCACCTGCCACAACCAGATAGAAGGGCATGGAAGACTGGTTGAGGTAAGTTTTCACAGGGCCATTGAAAGTGCTCATGTACACCAGTATTACCTGCAGGCCATTGAACGACAGATGGGCAACAATGCTGCACCACAGGGAGCCGGTAAAGTAGTAAATAACCGCCAGCAATACCCCCGCCATGAAAATAGAAACGAACCCATA
>CAINOM010000479.1 GCA_903851455.1 uncultured Bacteroidota bacterium
ACCAGCAGATCATTGTCAAAATTGCCTTTTCTTAAGTTGGTGATCTCACCCAGCATCAGGTCTTTCACCTCGTCGAGACTCTGTCCCATTGTAGGTGTGCCCTGCAGGTTCATGTATCCATAGTCAATAAGTATGTCTGCACTTGCAGATGCACGAAGCAGCTTCTGTTTCTTTACCAGGTTCAGATCTATCAGGCCCGCGCGGCCGTTAGTGAGTATCTGCCCCACCAGGTCTGCCAGTAATGCATCCTTTGAGTGGACACCCGGCAGGCGATAGCCTATAGCCACAAACTCCGCATCGGGACCGTACACTTCCTTTGTTATTGGCGATGTGATCGGCGCTTCCGGCTTAAAAGTGTATTCTGGTATTTTCTTCGACTTCATACCAGAGAAGTAATTGTCTACCTTCTTTATCATTTCGTCCGGATCGAAATCACCGGATACGATAACACCCATATTATTGGGCACGTAATAGGTCTCGAAGTACTTCCTGATCTCCAGCAGCGATGGGTTTTTCAGATGCTCAATAGTGCCTATCGTCGTCTGCTTACCGTAGTTATGGTTCAGGAACAGATTGGCCAGCATCAGCTCAGATACTTTTCTGCCGTCATTGTCCAGCGTACGGTTCTTTTCTTCATACACAGCCTCCAGCTCGGTATGGAAGATACGGAACACCGGGTCCTTAAACCGCTCTGCCTGTACTCTCAGGAATTTATCAGCCGCATTTGCCGGCACATCTTCGGTGTATACTGTCTGCTCAAATGAAGTGAACGCATTCGTGCCCTTCGCACCCATGGACGACATCATTTTGTCATACTCATTGGCTATGGCCCACTTAGCTGCCAGTCCCGACACTGAATCTATGCGATGATAAATAGCAGTACGCTTTGCCTCATCGGTAGTATGGTTGTATTCCTCGTAAAGTGCATTTATTTTATTCAGCAGCGGCTCTTCCTTGCTCCAGTCCAGTGAGCCATAGTTCTGTGTACCCTTGAACATCATATGCTCCAGGTAGTGTGCCAGGCCTGTGTGATCGGCCGGATCGGTCTTACTCCCCGCCTTGGTAGCAATATAAAAATGCATGCGCGGTTCCTTATGCGTAGGGCTCAGTATCACTGTGAGGCCATTTCCCAGTTTGTAGAACCGCGACTGCATCGGGTCATTGGTCACATAACGGTAGCTATACCCACCCGACTTTGCATCTTTCCATTGATATTTCGCCTCATCACCTTTGTCTTTTGCAGACACAACATTTGTCGCAACAAGACATGCCAATAGCAGGTAAACTTTTACTGATCTCATAATTGTTTGTTTGAACGAGGTACAAATTAGAAAAAATACGTGGAAACCCATCTATTCCGCCTTGGTAGTTTCAATTTCCTTAATTTAAAGAATTTTTTTTATCTCTCATATTCCTCTAATAAAGAATTAATTATGCAAAACGTGCTATATTTAAAACACGATTTTGTTCGCCGGACATAAATTGATGTCTATACACCCACTTTTTTGGAACTGAAACATAGGGATGCCTGTACTTTATTGATTATGCTGTACGACCTTACCGAATTAAGATCGCTTTTTGGTGAAGACACTGATGCGCTCCATGAATTGTTGAGCAATTTTAGCGTAGACGCAACCGCTTCAATAGATAACATTAACCAGGCATGCCTTACAGGTGATATTCCGGTGATCAAGGCTGAACTTCACAAGTTTATGGGAATGGTCACCAGTCTGCATATTGCAAGCATTATAGACGTACTAAAAAATATAGAACGGGAAATAAACGAACGAGGGCTCGATGACGCTAACCTCGCCAGCATCAAATTGATAACGGATACAATAAGGAAAGTGATTACCCACCTCAAAAACGAAACGATCGCTTAGATACGATTATGGAAATACAACAACATGCTTTTTCCAACGGCGCGTGGAACGATATTGCCTCGCCAGGTATAAAGAATAAAGACAAAGCTAACCTCGTGCTGGTATTTGGCAATGCCGCGCTCCTCACCCAACAGGCAAACTTCGACTATCTCAGAAATCAATATCCTGCTGCCGACCTCGTGTTTGCATCCACCGCTGGTGAGATCGCCCAGGGCCATGTTCTTGACAACAGTATTATTGCTACCGCAATTGCTTTTGACAAAACACGCACACGGGCTTTATCGTTGGCACTGGGCAGCGGTTGCAATAGTTATGAAGCCGGCCAACGGCTATTTGACCAATTGCAAAGCGATGCCCTCTGCTATATGTTCATAGTGAGCGACGGTATCCACATAAATGGCAGTGAGCTGGTGTCTGGTCTTAATAGTGCCAATTTCAAGAATATTCCCATTACCGGCGGCCTGGCCAGCGATGAAGACAAGTTTAAGTCAACCGTGACCGGGCTTAACTGCATACCCGGCGAGGGAAACGTTGTGGCGGTAGGCTTCTACGGCACAGACCTTTTAGTCGGGCACGGCTCTATAGGCGGCTGGGAGGAATTCGGCTATGAACGGACAATAACCAAATCATTCAAGAATGTGCTCTACCAGATAGATGGCAAAAGCGCACTCAGCCTGTACAAAGAGTACCTGGGCGACTATGTGAAAGAGCTACCCGGCTCTGCATTACTTTTCCCGCTTTCTCTTAAAGATGCAGGAAACGATATGCCACTGGTAAGAACGATACTTGCTGTTAATGAAGAAGAGGATAGCATGACATTTGCCGGCAATATGCCGGAAGGCAGCAAAGTGAAACTAATGAAAGGAAATTTTGGCAAGCTGATACAGGCTGCCGCCGATGCTTCCGAGATCTCAGTAGCAAAATTCAACGATGCTGAACCAGACCTGGTGATCCTCATAAGCTGCGTTGGCCGGAAGATAATTTTGCAGAAGAGGATAGACGAAGAAGTAGAAGCCACCGGGGAGGTCTTTGGGCCCGCGGTGAATGTCGCCGGCTTTTATTCATACGGCGAAATTACACCTCTGAAGTCGGACACTAAATGTGAATTACACAATCAAACAATGACCATTACGGCTTTTAAAGAATTATAAAATCCCGGTACAAAATGTCGTACAATAAAATACTGAAGAAGCAAATAGCACGCTACCTGCCTAAGGAATACCATGAGGCAAAGGACCTCACTGAGTTCCTGGAATCGATAAGTGATAATTACGACTCTTTCGACAGGGATAAGAAAATTATTGAAAATGCATTCATTGTCAGTGAAAAGGAGTTCAACGAAGTAGTTGAAAATTTGAAGAGTCAGAATGAGATCCGCCTGAAATCGATATCTGAGCTGAAGGATGCTATTGCTGCTATTGATGCCGGCTTGCTAGACGGCGTTACAGATTCCGACGACGACATTCTCAACATTATAACACTGCTGAAGGAGCAGATAAGGAAAACAAAAGAACTGGAAAGACATCTTACCGAATCTAAAAACATCGCAGAGAAAACTGCCCGGGCCAAGAGCGACTTCCTGTCGACCATGAGCCATGAGATCAGGACTCCGCTTAATGCGATCATCGGGTACATTCACCTGCTGAAGCAGGAAAACCCTATGCCTTCCCAGGTAGAATATCTCGACATCCTGCAGATCTCTTCGAAAAATCTGCTTTCACTGGTCAATGATATTCTTGATTTCAACAAAATTGAAGAAAACAAGATCGTGTTTGCCAGCAGCGACATTGAGATACGCAAACTGCTCAACGAGATCAAGATGGCCAATAAGATAATGGCCGATGAGCAGGGCAATACCATCAAAATAATGGTAGATGAAGACATCCCTAAATACCTGGTCGGCGATACAACCCGACTGGCGCAGGTTTTTAACAATCTTGTCTCCAACGCCATTAAGTTTACCACCAATGGCCGCATCACTGTCGAGTTGCAGCTAAAGGCACAGCAGGAAAACAATTCTGTTATCGACTTTTCGATCTCAGATACGGGTATCGGTATTAACGAGGAAAGTCAAAAGCATATATTCCACCGTTTTACACAGGCCCACAAGTATATTACGCGTGAATACGGCGGCACCGGGCTTGGACTTGCCATTATTCAGAAGCTGCTCAAGCTCATGGGTAGTGACATACAGGTGAAAAGCACAATCGGCGTCGGCTCAACTTTCTATTTCACGCTTACACTGCCCAAGAGCAGCCTGCAGGAGGGCGTAGAGATAGACCTGGGATCAGAAAAGCTGCTGCTCGATGGCGTAAGGATCTTGCTCGTTGAGGACATTACCTACAATGCAATGCTGGCCAAAAAGATGCTTACCAACTGGAACGCTCATGTCACCATTGCTGACAACGGCCTCAAAGCAGTAGAAAAAGTAAAGACGGAGGAGTTCGACATCATACTTATGGATGTGCAGATGCCCATAATGGACGGAATAACAGCCACCAAGGAGATCAGGAAGTTCAACCCGGAAATCTGTATTTTCCCGCTGACGGCAGCTGTCGATGCCGAGATCCAGGCCGAATTTGCTGACCTGGGCGCAAAGGAATTTATCCTAAAACCCATAAATCCCGACTCGCTCCGCAAGACACTGTTGAAATGGTATAATTCGAGAGTGGTTAAGAATTAAAAACTGCCGGTATTGCTACCTGGAACCGGGCTATTGTTCCCGCATTATACTTGCCTGCACCTAACCGTCGTCCCACTTTCCTTTTCCTTTCGCCCGGGCTTAGGCGCATCCTACATGCAAACAACGCACCAATGGTTGTTATGGCACTATATTACTATCCTCATTTAAAAATCACTTTTATGTCTTCCGTATTCTCAAAGATCAGGCAAGCCTACTACCTTTTTAAGGAAATAGATATAGATGTTTTAGAGAGACTGGCAAAAAAAGTTGACCTGCCGGCGGTGATGAAAAACGTAAGCGCCCTCGACGACAAGCAGCTTAACGGCCTTATGAAAATGCTAAGCGGTAATGCCCGGCATAAGGAGCTGCCACCCATAGACGCGGATTTTTATCACCTGTCTCATACACTTACGGATGAGGAGCGGGCCATACAGCTGAGAGTAAGGGCTTTTATGGAAACAGAGGTGCAGCCTATAGTTAATAATTACTGGTTAAAAGCCGAATTTCCTTTTGAGTTAATACCAAAGATTGCCGCACTTAATATCTGCGGCACCACCTATAAAGGTTACGGTTGCCCCGGCTACTCTCACTTACTTGAGGGCATTTTGGCTATGGAAATGGCGAGGGTAGATGTTTCCATGGCCACTTTTTTCGGGGTGCAGAGCGGGCTAGCCATGGGATCTATATATCTTTTAGGCTCCGAGGAACAAAAAAATGAGTGGCTGCCTAAAATGCAGCAAATGAAACTGATCGGTGCTTTCGGCCTTACCGAGCCTGAAGTAGGCTCTGCTGTGGCAGGCGGTCTTACTACCACGGCCCGGCACGTGGGCAATAAATGGATATTGAATGGACAAAAGAAATGGATAGGCAATGCCACCTTCGCAGATGTTACCGTGATCTGGGCCCGCGATATTGCCACTGACCAGGTAAAAGGTTTCCTGGTAAGAAAAGGCACACCAGGCTTTACCGCAGAGAAGATACAGGATAAAATGGCGCTGCGCATTGTTCAGAATGCACTCATAACCCTTACAGACTGCGAGGTGACCGAGGCCGA
>CAINOM010000480.1 GCA_903851455.1 uncultured Bacteroidota bacterium
GGCAGTACCGGCAAAGCAGGGAGCAAGCACTTAGCAACTACATGAAAGCACTGAGCCTCGGGTATACAAAAACGCTCAAGGAACTTTATACAACTGCAGGAATTAAGTTTGATTTTTCGCCTGCCTATATAAAGGAACTAACTGATTTTGTGACGCCGGTATTGAGGGAGATGGGAGTGAAATAACTTGGAACATTAACCAGAGAACGAAACAGCTCCACTATCATGGGGCTGCTTCATTTTAAGAACATTATTCTATTATCTTATTAGTGTCACTTCGCCCTTAAAGACCTTATTGGAGCCATCCGGCCGGGCGATGACGATCATGTAATTGTATACACCCATGTCCTGGGGCACGCCATTAAATGTGCCGTCCCAACCTTTCTTAGTATCACTTGTATTTTCAAAGATCAGTTGTCCCCAGCGGTTAAAGACCCTGAAATCTACCAGTTTTTCATACTGCATATTATTGCATAGCCTGAAGATGTCATTCAAGCCATCACCATTAGGTGTAAATGCAGTGGGCATACAATCGTTAAGGTAATCGAGGTTTATGGTGATCCTGGCTGAATCCTTGCAGCCATAGAGGTCCATACCATATACGGTATAGGTGGTGACAGAATCAACCGGGGTGACTATGGGGTCGTTTATGTTAGGATTGTTGAGCGTGCCGTTATCAGGTATCCAGTAATAAAAGAGTGGATTTGCCGAAAGGGTGGTCGCCTGTAGTTGCAGACTGCTGCCGTATGGTATAGTGGTATTACCCGGCGTAAGCGCTATGGAGATAGGCGGCTGTGGCCGCAACGTGATCGTATCAATACCAACGCAGCCGAGCGAGCTTGTTACCGTGAGTATATAAGTAAACACTCCGGGCACAGGGCTGAAGAAGCTGGGTTTCAGCAACGTTGGGTCTGATAGACCGGCAGATGGTGACCAAACCAATGTAAAAGGTGTGTCAATCGGGATCACCTCTATGGGAAAAGTAGAGCTAATACAGAACGTGGTATCGCGTGCGACTATGTTTGCCTTCGCATTCTGCACGGTATAGGTAATGGTGTGGTGCAGGTCGGGGCAACCCGGATAAGATGCAGTGATGGTATAGCTTGTTGTTCCCGGAGGTGTGATCGTAGGGGTGAGGATATTTGGGTTTGAAACGCCAGTTGAAGGTGTCCATAAGTATGTGAACTCGGTATCACCAAATGCTACGATCTGGTAAACACCGACAGGATAACATATGCCCGTATCAGGGTTGACGAGGGTAAAACTGTCTGGTAATACATGCAACAGGAAAGAATCTACGGTGCCGCAACCACCGCCCGGGTAGGTAACATTTACCACATATTCAAAATCGCCCTGGAGCCTTGGCGTGACAACAGGGTTAGCTATGTTTGCGTTGTTAAGGAAGGTTGCCGGCGTCCAGTTGTATTCATAGGTGCCGGTCGGAGTTGCCGTGACGCCCAGTTGGAGGGGAACACCTACACAGGTTATCTGCACCGGCGGACCGACATCAAGCACGGCAGGGTTGACCACGGATATTGTGATCGACGCTGATGACGGAGCGCATCCCGATCCCGGCAAAGCCGCGTTGAGGGTGTATGTGGTGGTGACGACAGGGGTTGCCGTGGGGCTTAGCAAAGTACTACTGTTTAGCGTGGAGGCCGGTGACCATGAATAGGCAAGACCCGGAGTGCCGGTGGTGTTGATGAATACACTCTGGCCAATGCATATTGTTGTGTCGGGAGTATTGATGTGTATGGTAAAGGAATCGTAAATGGTTAGTTCCACGCTATCTATTATCACCGGTGCACCACCGCAGGAGTAAGTAGAGAGGATGTAAAGTTCTACCGTTTTTGTCCCGCTTCCCGTGGTAAGTCCGTAAATAAATACGGTATCCGTGGAATCATGGGCTGGAATAATGACACTATCGGCTATCGTGGTATAGTCAATGCCGCCTACTGCTGTTCCTCCTATCGCGAAATGTATGGTAAGCGAATCGCTTAACGAACCGGTATTGGTAAAAACGAACATGCCAGGATAGCAACCCCGGATACAAAATTGGGCACCGAAGCCGGTGTCGGTCGGGTCTATTCCCAGGGGGGTGGCACTATAACTCACAGATGTAAGGCTGCCTGCTTTTAAGAACACACCCGAATCGAGTATATCATCAAAAGCGTCGGCCACACCAAGTTTCAGATGGTAGGTATCGCATGGTGTTACGTGTGCGATGGCGGTAAGCGTAGTTGTGAGTCCATCGTAAGTTATAGTTGCCCCTGCCGAATTGTTTACGTAATAGGAGCAGAATGGCGATCCCGGCCCCATAGCAGTGCAGGTAGACAATGGCCATCCTCCGGTGGCGCCGCAATTCACACTATTGATACATACCGGTATGCTGGTTCCCGGTATTATCGCCACATTTACAGGAGCGCCGTATCCAGGGCCGGAAATGAAAAAGCCGAATACATCATTGAAGTCAGAGCAGGTGAAATCAGTATACTCCTCGGAGCCGAATACATAATCGAACTTTACCGTATCTCCGATCGGGCGAAAATCGAATTGTAATACACATGCATCATAAGTGGCCGATCCACCGATGAGCCCGGATAGCTGAGGATCGCCGGCCGTGCCATTGCCCGTACTGGCAAAGCCCGCAGCGGAGCCGTTCACACCTGTAGCCAGTCCGGTAGTATTTGCCTGCCCGCTTGTCAGCACTATTCCGCTGTCGAAACTTAGAGAAGAAGGACCCGAAAATGTACCATAGGCATTTGAGATACAGGTAAGCACAGGGTTGATAATAACGACACCGGGCCCAGCCAGCTTGTTGGCCATCAGTGCAGCAGTAACTCCTTGGACCACAGTTATTTGCGCAGGTGATACTCCAGGGGCAAAAATTAATAGGAATAATATAACAATTGAGGGGTATAGTTTTTTCATTTTGTATCCATTTAGAGCAGATAATAGGGGCTGCTATCATATAAAGATTAAAAATTTTTCCCGGTTTTAATAGAACTTCTGTCACGGAAACAGATATAAAAATAATTTAGCTAATGAACAGAATGATTCTCAGCATATATATTTTCTAAAAATATTATTTCGGTGCCTCGATACTTCATTACTTTGCGTTTAAATAAGGGTTTATGCGTCCAAGGTCGATCAATGCAGGCGGTGTCATTATATTACTGGCGTTTCTTTTATCATGTAGCAGCTCAAAACATTCGCATAAAAAGGATGCTATGCCGGGTGCCTGGCAGGACACACCCATCGCAATAGACGGGGACAGCAAGGACTGGCCATCGCCCTATCCCAATTTCGATGCAAAAGCAATGATCGCCTATGCGACATCCAACGACAAAGAAAACCTATACATTACGATGGAAACCGGGGACGAGATGACGCAAATGAAGATATTGAAGCAGGGAATGATCGTATCTATAGATACATCCGGCGATAAAGATGCTACATTTCATATCAATTTCCCGTTACAGAATGACCTCGACCCTATTGACTTGCCGCAGGGCCGGCAAAAGAAAGACGCTGAAAATCTGCACCTGAGCAAGCAGCTGGACGTAAAACTCAGCAAAAGCGCAAAAGATGCCAACCAGTTTTCGCTCGATGGCTTTTTCGGCTGTAGCGGCGGGTATATGGTATCTCAGACCATACCTTGCGGCATAAAGGTGATAGCCCGAATCGATGAATACAAACAATTGGTTTGGGAAGCTGTGATACCGTTTTCATCTATCTACGGTAAGGCGACGATAACTGAAAAAGACGCAGGTAAACCGATCAGTGTATGCTTTGCGATAAAAGGATTTAAGAACCCGGCTGCAAAAAGCGGGGACAGTGGCGGCAATGGTATCAGTAATAATACAGGTGGCACAGGGGCGAATATAGGTGGTCGTGGAGGAGGTGGCGGCGCACGTGGTGGTGGTCGGGGTGGCACGCGTCCAGCGGAAAATCCGATGCAGCATCTGTACGAAACCACAAAAACGTGGAAGCAATTTAGTCTTGTATTTAAGCAAGGTTAATGATCCGCTGCGGGAAATGCAGATCACTAATCATAACGGAACGCATATGATATTTTATCAGCGCTCCTTAATAATTAGTTAATTGGCGTTTGCAATTTCGCTCCATAACTGTAACTTTGTATATTCCATAACAAGCTTTCTAATTAAGAGGGACCGAATATGAATCTTTTATTGCTGGCGGTGGAGCACAACACGCCATTTAATTATTTCCCGATAGCCCTGCAGCTGGTCAGAGCAATAGGATTTATTATAGTGATGATGGGTGCAACGCACCTCCTGGGCCCTAAGAGAAAAACAACGGATAAGCTTATCAATTTTGAGAGTGGTATACCATCTGTGGGCAACGCCCGTCAGCCTATGGGTATCAAATATTTCCTTGTCGCTATTCTTTTTGTATTGTTCGATGTAGAAGTCATTTTTTTCTACCCCTATGCGGTAAATTTCCGTTTTTTGGGTAAAGATGGCTTCATGGAAGTAGTGTTGTTTGTAGCGTTCTTTTTGTGCGGCTTTATTTATATCGTGAAGAAGGGTGCATTAGATTGGGAAGATTAAACCCCAACCCCCTAAAAGGGGCTTCCCCTCAGGTTTTGATGGGTATGAGGGTGTAAATATAGATTGAAAAGTTTTTTTAAAACTTCAAAAACAGATTTCTCCTTTTAGGGAGGATAGGAGGGTTAATATATGTCGCGGCCTGTTCAATATAATACGAAGATAAAATTGGTGGAGATACCTGATGGGTACTCCGGTCCTGGTTTTCACGCTACATCGTTTGACAAGGTTGTGGGGCTTGCCCGCAAAAATTCTTTGTGGCCTTTGCCTTTTGCAACTTCGTGCTGCGGCATCGAGTTCATGGCGACCATGGGTTCTAACTACGATCTTGGCCGCTTTGGCGCGGAGCGTATGGGGTTCACCCCCCGCCAGTGTGATATGCTGCTGGTGGCAGGTACCATAGCTAAGAAAATGGGTCCGATATTACGCCAGGTATATTTGCAGATGGCTGAGCCCCGTTGGGTCATCGCCATAGGCGCATGTGCCTGTACAGGCGGCATTTTCGACTCTTATCCTGTATTGCAGGGTATTGACCAGGTAATACCTGTGGACGTTTATGTGCCGGGTTGCCCGCCACGGCCAGAAGGCATACTGGACGGGATCCTGAAGTTGCAGGACCTGGTACAGAATGAGAGCTTGCGCAGGCGTAGCAGCGATCAGTACAAGGCGTTGATGGAGAGTTACGCGATACAATAGTAAAGTCAAAAATCAAAAGTCAAAAACTAAAAATTTGACTGGTATTTTTGGCATTTCAATAATAAGTTCATGGTCGGGAACACAATGTTTTTGAATTTTGAATTTTGAATTTTGAATTGAAAACATGGCTTTAACAAACGAAATAATAAAACAAAAGCTGGCGGACAAGTTTGGCGAATCGCTTACTGAGTGGGAAGAGCAGTATGGCTTGCTCACTTTCAGGGCGCCTGCCGAAATAAACCTGAAAGTCATGCAGTTCCTGTTTGATGATGGTACTTTGCAGTTCGGGTTTATGACAGATCTGACTGCAGTTCATTATCCCAACAGAAAAGGAGAGGAATTGTGTGTGGTTTATCACCTGCATAGTCTCACAAACAATGTACGTCTTCGTTTGAAGGTATATGTACCTGTTGAGAAGCCGGATGTTTACACGGCATCGCAGCTTTTTTCTGCGGCAAACTGGATGGAGCGCGAGACCTATGATTTCTTCGGTGTCAACTTTGTCGGCCATCCAAACCTTATCCGCATATTGAACGTAGACGAAATGGACTATTTCCCGATGCGCAAAGAATATGAAATGGAGGACCCGACAAGAAGAGACAAGGACGATGAAATGTTCGGGAGGTAAAAACCCCCGGCCCCTAAAGGGGAGTACATGGTCGAGGCCATGGGGCTATAGTAAAAGTAATTGAGCAATGAGTATTTTAAACAGGTAATAAAAATTATGGGGAGTCCCGCACCTGCGGGATTTGGGGTTATGGAACTACAACCACATACACAACATCACATAAAGCTTTCTGAAGAGTCACTTCAGAAGCAGACCACTACGCTCAACCTCGGTCCTACGCACCCCGCTACGCATGGTGTCTTCCAGAACATAATGGAGATAGATGGTGAGCGTGTATTGGAAACCGTGCCCACTATTGGTTATATACACCGTGCCTTCGAGAAGATCGCGGAACGTCGTCCATACTACCAGATAACACCACTTACAGACAGGCTCAACTATTGCTCATCTCCCATCAATAACATGGGCTGGCACATGACCATAGAAAAACTGCTGGGTCTTAAGCTGCCTAAACGTGTGGAGTACCTGCGCGTCATCATCATGGAGCTGGCGAGGATCGCGGACCATCTTGTTTGTAATTCGGTAATTGCGGTAGATACCGGTGCACTTACTCCTTTTACCTATGTATTCCAGTACCGCGAAAAGATCTACGAAATTTTTGAAGAGATCTGTGGTTCGCGGTTAACAACAAATATTGGCCGTGTAGGTGGCTTTGAACGCAATTTTACACCTGCGTCTTTTGCCAAGCTGCATGACTTCCTGAAGACCTTTCCTAAGGTGATGAAGGAATTCGAATCACTGCTTAACCGCAATCGTGTGTTCATGGACCGTTGTATCGGTGCAGGGCCTATCAGTGCTGAACGTGCGCTGAACTATGGTTTCACCGGCCCTAATCTGCGTGCTAC
>CAINOM010000481.1 GCA_903851455.1 uncultured Bacteroidota bacterium
AAATCGTAAGATTCGAAAATCCTTTAATCCTTTAATCTTGGTTCAGATTTCTTCTGCTCCAGGTAATCGCACTGCTCCATGCTTCCCAGCCTGAACGTGACAGGAACATGTGCCTGCTGCATTTTTAGCTCCTGCCTGCAAAAAAATGGGAGATGTTGTGTATAAAGGTCAACAGGAATTGCAGCAGCTCTGTTTTCAAAATGTGAGGCCGGCAGAATTAAAGAATGTAACCCAGTATTATTTACCCTGCTATGAGCAGTATCTATTTGCGCAGCAATATGTACACCCTGTGCAATGGCCCGGCAGGCCAGTAAACACAACAGGATAGATAATGCATATCTCATAAGGCAGCAATACGTAACCAAAAATACAACTATTATCACTGTCAACGCAACACCGAAAAACCGATTTCTGCAAGCCCTTCGTATGTGGCATGGTTTTTTAAAAATACAGATCAGAAGCGTATAACGAATAAAAGCAGCGGTTATGATCCGGAAGCACATAGAACATTTGGCAATAGAGATTTTGAAATACTTTTTCAACTTAGACCACGCATTATGCAATCATCTTTTTCTGACAATTTTGGTCGCAGCAAGCATATTCAAATTAACGATCGATAACGTAGGAAGAATATTTCACGACGGATTTCTGACTGTCAGTGAGGATTTGCATGCTATGAAAACATATATCACTGTTCTTGTCAGCCGTCTGGAAAAGGCCGGATTATTTGAGTCTGCTGTTAAAAGAGCAAACAGGTTTACCACTACCCTTTCTGAATATATTACTGCGGCACATCAATAAGTATTTTATTGTATTATTGTGGCATAACGAGGTTCATGCTATTTAATACAACAGAGTTTGCCCTATTTTTTGCTATTGTACTTGTAGTATACTGGCTCTTAGCCAAATGGCGGCCACTCCAGAATTTCGTTTTGCTGGCGGCCAGTATGTACTTCTACTCCAGGATTCATTATTCGTTCCCAATATACCTGGCATCACTTATCCTTGTTAGTTACCTTTTCTCCCGGTTCATAGAAAAAACCGAAAACCCCAAACAAAGAAAGGCTTTGCTCATAACGGGCATCTGCATCGTCACCGCGGGGCTGCTATACACAAAATACAGCGACCTGCTTTTCGGCAGTACAAAGGGACTGGAGCACTGGGAAGCAACTGCGCTGCACGTACTTGCCCCGGTAGGCATCAGCTTTTACACCTTTGCGATGCTGGGATACATGATCGACGTGTACTGGGAAAAAATTCCAGCCGAAAAGGATCTGCTAACCTATGCTACCTACATCAGTTTCTTTCCGCACCTATTGTCCGGGCCCATTCCTTCTGCATCCGTTGTACTACCGCAGTTTCACAAAAAGGCTGCGGTCACGGTAAGCAGCATCGATGAATCTATCGGTGAGATTTTAGGGGGCCTGTTCAAAAAAATGGTTGTAGCAGACAACATATCCAAAACAGTTAGCTATTGCTTTGTCCAGTACCACGAAATAGCCGGCAGCACAATGGCCATCGGTGTCTTCCTGTTTGGAATACAGCTTTATGCCGATTTTTCCGGCTATTCCAGCATGGCCAGGGGCATTGCCGGGCTGCTGGGCATAAACCTCGTTCAGAATTTCAATGTTCCGTTCCACAGCACAAGCATTACTGAATACTGGCGCAGGTGGCACATTTCACTTACTAACTGGCTATATGGCTATATTTTCAATCCCATGGTTTATGCGCTCCGCACCTGGCGAAAGTGGGCCATTGTCTGCAGCTTGCTGCTTACTTTCTTTATCAGCAGCTTCTGGCACGGGGCAGGCTGGCAATATGTGGTATGGGGTATGCTCCATGGCGTAGTAATGGTGTATGAATATCTGACAGTTGAGCGGCGCAAACAATTGTCGGAAACGATACCCCCATTCATCTACAATTTTTTCAGCTGGCTGTTCGTCATTCTGTTCCTCGCCCTCGGTTGGGCATTTTTCCGTGCAAACAGTGTGCCCGATGCGCTGGCCATATTACGCAGCATTGCGTCTCCCGGCCTGTTTACCGCACCCGAAACCTATGTGACCAAGTATACAGTTTGGTGCATTCCGCTCTTTGTGGTAGAATGGATTCAGCGTAAGGGCAGCTATACCCTGGATATGCGGCAATGGCTGACCAGCGAAAAAATATCTGCTGAAAGGAAACTACAAATCAACATCGCAATTAAAACCTGCTTATATTTGGTATTGTGCGTTTCTATCTACCTCTTTTGTAAAAAGGTAAACGCCGCAGAATACTTCTATTTTAAATTTTAAACAGATGAAAGCCATAAATATCATCGCCGGCACCCTGATAGCCGCAAGCC
>CAINOM010000482.1 GCA_903851455.1 uncultured Bacteroidota bacterium
CCCATAACCATATAATGACCATTAGCAAGTCGTGTAAACTCGTGGTGATACCCATGATCAGGAGACATGGTATCTAGGCTTATGGTGTTGTTATCAGGGCCTTGCCACAGTATTGCTCCGTTATAGCCAAGCTCGTACACACGGCCATTGACAATGGAGGTTATGGTACCATATGGAGTACTCTTCAGATCCCGGAGGGGCAAGGAAGTTGCCGGCTTGTTCTCAATAGACGGGAAAAACCAAACAGGCTTTCCATCCATATCATACAGCACCTTGTTGCAATCAACAAAAACATAGTGGCCTTTATATTTCTCAGAGCTTAGTGTGATCCGCATGCGCACGCTATCCGGATTCACTTCAGGCGCCATAAGTGTACTAAAATGATACAGCCCGCCTTTTTGCCACTTTGACGGAGACCACCAATAAGTAACCCGCCAGGTATATTGTTTTCCAAAAGCAGGAACCTCTGCGATAATGTGATGATTACTGGCAGCGGCAGTGACGACAATATGCTCTTCAAAAGCTTTATCACTGGTGTAATTGCCTAAAGCGATCTGCACTTTGTAACTGTCCACCTGCTCCCTTTCCGGGAAGGAAAACCCGATGATCCTGTAATTGAGTTTGCGGCCTTCCTGCGGAACTGTTTCGGCAAGGGAGGTAAACCCAAGCAGGCACAGAAACACGGCGATGGCTGACTTGTACATCTTAGTGCTGTGGCTGTTGATACTTTTCCTGCAACTCTTTAATGTACTTCTGCCGCTCTTCGGGGCTCATCTTTTTGAATGCCTCCATATCCATTCCGCCGGGGCCGGCTGCGCGGGCGGTTTTGGTATATCCATCCAGGCTAAAAAGAGATTCCTTCATGTCTTTCTTTTCTGCTTTCACCAGGTCCATTTGCATATTCTCGCCCGCACTATTCACCAGTATGCGCACCACAAAACCCTCGGCGCCCTTGGCTTTCAGCGCATCGAAAAATTTTGAACCTGCCAGGTATTGATTTTTTATCTCCGTAAAATTTGCCCAGCCGATCACCTCTTTCGAAAGCCACATTTCCGTTTCCTGCTTTGAGCTCTTGTAACGCACTTTTACGTGTATGGCATCATAATTATTCACTTTCTCCTTCCCGATCACAGTTACTTCGTAGTCGCTCTCGTCAGCTTTGTGCTGCGACTTGCCCGTACCGGTCGCCAGTTCCGAATAGGTCTTGTCTTTTTCGCTGATGGAGTAAACAACGTCAGGTGTGCTATGCAAAACAAGCGACGTCGTCGTAAACGGTGCTGGCATGGCCGGACTTGTCATCGTCATTTCAGAGCGCGTATTGCCATCCATTGAATAAGTCTTACTGGTTCCGGAAAACTTAGAACCGGTCATTTTAAACTCTATGTAAATGCCTTCTTTTGCAAAAGTGCTCGTAGCAATAAATGCCAGCATCAGTACTAACGACAGTCTTATTTTCATTGTATCCTGTTTTGATTTGAGTAATAATTATAACAAAAGTAGTAAATCAAACTATCAACATAGCTTCTTCCGTCGGCAGCGCCCAAATAAGATGTCGCGCACAGCCTCTAAATAGTCGTTATTTCCCCTCGTTATTTCGTTTGGCGACAGTATTTTTGATCAACAAAAAACTGACCGTAATGAAATATGAGACCGTAGATAGTTATATCGCTGACCAACCGGTTGTAATAAGGGAAATGCTGGAGCGCATGCGCGCAACGATCAAAAAGGCTGCGCCAAAAGCAGAGGAACTCATCAGCTATAACATGCCTGCGTACAAACTGAATGGCATGCTGGTTTGGTTTGCAGCGCATTCAAAACATATTGGTCTCTATCCCAGGGGATCGGGCATAGAGGAATTTAGTGAGGAGCTTTCTCCATATAAACGCTCGAAAGGCACAGTGCAGTTTCCACTGGACAAGCCGCTACCTGTGGGGCTGATAACCAAAATTGTGAAATTCAGGGTGGCGGAGAATATGGAGCGTGAGGCGTTGAAGAAAAAAGTAAAATAATGCTGGTCGCAACACACCGGTTTATCGCCCGCCCGTTCCCCTGTCGATACGAATTTCGTATGGTACGTTTGTTCATCAAAAATCACTCATCATGCAAAAGATAACTACATTCTTATGGTTTAATGACAATGCGGAAGAGGCTGTGAATTTCTATACTTCTGTTTTCAAGGATTCTAAAGTAGGTACCATCAACCGATATAGCGAAGCGGGACCGGGACCAGCAGGCTCCGTAATGATAGCGACATTTACGTTGTTCGGACAGGATTTTGTAGCGCTGAACGGCGGACCGATGTTTAAATTCACGGAAGCGATATCCCTGGTTGTAAACTGCGAAACGCAGGAGGAAGTAGACTACTACTGGGAAAACCTCACTGTGGGCGGAGAAGAGAGCATGTGTGGATGGCTCAAGGACAAATTCGGGCTATCATGGCAAATAGTACCCACAATATTACCAACGCTGATGAGCGATCCCGACCCTGTGAAGTCAAAAAGGGCAATGGAAGCGATGCTGAAAATGAGAAAAATAGATATTGCGACTTTGCAGGCTGCCTATAATGGTAAATAACCGATCTCAAGGCGAGGGCCCTGCCCTGCTGGCCGGTAAGCCGCTTTCAAAAGGTGTTGTTGTATCTTTGCCGCTCACAAATGAGCGAAACAGGCCACCGTTACTTTATTATCAACAAACCATACAATATGGTTTCCCAGTTCATCAGCTCCCATAATGTGGGCTTGCTGGGCGATCTGGATTTTGAATTTCCTGAAGGCATACATGCCATTGGCAGGCTGGATAATCTGTCAGAAGGGCTACTGATACTTACTACGAATAAACGTGTGACCAAATTGCTGTTCCAGGGTACGGTGCCCCACAGGCGTACATACCTCGTAAAGGTGAGGGACGAAGTAACCGAGGAAAGCGTTCAACTGCTCAGGACCGGCGTTAGCATACGCATAAGAGGCGGCGGGTACTGGACCACAACACCATGTGAAGTGGATCTGGTGCAAAGGCCTGCGGGCTTATTCCCGCTCAGGAAAGAACAAAAAGAATATGGCCCCCATAGCTGGCTTACAATAACGCTAACAGAAGGCAAGTTTCACCAGGTGCGCAAAATGACCGAGGCGCTAAGGCACAGGTGCGTACGGCTTATTCGCCTCTCAATAGAAGACCTGGTGCTCGGCGACCTGCAGCCGGGATGTGTAAGAGAAATTGAAGAAGAGACCTTTTTTGCACAGCTGAAGATCGACAACTGGCGGGTGGAGCAGAATTAATAGCAGATGCAAAAAACAAAAAAGCCTCTTTGTGGGAGGCTCCTTGTTCGCTGATAGGGCTTAGGTTGCGTCAAAAGTTTAGAAAATATCTGTGGTATTACTTAGTTAGTTTATAGCCGAGCGTCAAACGGAAGTAAGGCATCGACAACGGCGCATTAGTATTCACTCCCGCTTCATTATTTGGTTTCACAATAGCCTGCTGCATCAGCGCATCGAAAAGCCAACGCTTTTTGTATTCATAGCTGAAACCGAGCATGTATCCCATCCTGAGTAAGCTACCCTTCTGCGTAGGATATAGCGGGCCTGAATACTGCCCGATCGGTTTTCCCGGAAGTGCCAGGGCGGCAGTATTGGGCAATGTTACCGTGTTGCCAGGAGGTATGATGGTAATAGCACTGAAGTTCCCGCTATAATTATGTGTATTTTCCTTGATGCTCGTGTATTTACTGAACACTGAGTTTGCACCACCATACACAGATAACCCCTTGCCGATCTTGTACTTCAAGAGTAATGGCAACTCGATCTCCATGTAAGTTCCACCTGTGCTGTATGATTTTACAACAGAGTCGTATCTGTAATTATATCTCCTCAACGAATCTTCCACAAGCACCTGGTTGCCGCCCACGTAAGCAATCAAGAGCAGTGTACCGCCGCCGGTATACGTGTATTTTCCGCCCGATGTATCACTGTAGCTCCGGGTATCGCCAACGTTTTCGCTGTTCACATGCGACACCTTGATAGAAGGCTGTGTGAGCAAAGAGAATTTATTGGACAGGTTATACTGAACATACGGCTCAACGACTACCTTATTTGCAGCTCTTGAATTAAAGCCCGTCTCAATGCCTCCCTTTATGCCTGCTTCGAAATTTTTAGCGAAATGATGCTTCGCTGTCGAGTCAACTGGCTCATTCTTTGCAACTGCACCGGCGGCCTTTGATTTATCCACGTCATTGTCATTTTTAAACGTGCCGGGAAGTAACTCGCTATTGGTACTTGCCTCAAAATTGTTCACTTTCAGATTGTCAATAGCTATGCTCTCCTCTTCAACCGTACGCTTTGCAAGACTGCTGCAGTAGTTAAACACCGGTGGCGTAACTGCAGGGGTAGTTGTCGCACCTGTTTTGCCACTTCCTTTCCTGGCGGTTTCCTTCTTCGGCTGTTTTGTTCCTGCGGCAGCAGCTGGAATAGCTGTGCTTGCAGTAGCATTTTCGCTCGGTTGGGTGCCGGGTTGTAATTGTCTTTTCTCTGCAGTTGTTTTATGTCGGGTCGATTTTTTCACACCTGTAGCAGCTGCAATCGCTTCAGAAGTCTTCTCTTCTTTTGCTTTCGGCTGAGCAGTGACTACATCACCGCTGGCAGTTACTGCTTTTGTATTAGGGGCAGTAGCTGTTTTCGCCGGAGCAGTTATCTTTTCAATCTTAGATGCAGCGTATTGGTTCTGGTCTGTTTTTGGCTGACGATGCTTCGCTTTTGTTTTTGCACCGGCAACCGGATTCGATTCCTGAACTGTTTTCGCAACCGGTACAGCTGTTGTTTTTGGCACTACGCTTTTTGTAACGCCGGCAACCGGTGTAGTTGCTGAACTCACTTCGACATTTGATTTTTCACCCTTGGCGGCAGTATGTTTCTTGTGTGTACCTGCGGCATCTGTTTTTGCAGGACGGTTTGCAGACGCAACCGGGGCGCTGATGACAGGTGCGGCCTTTTCAACCGTGGTTTTATCATTGGTCGTTGCAGCAGTGACCGGCGCTGTTTTATTTTGCACCAGAGATGA
>CAINOM010000483.1 GCA_903851455.1 uncultured Bacteroidota bacterium
CCGATCTCCAAGTGATTGAACAGAACGTGCGCCGATGCCAAGGTAGCATGGCCGCACAGGTCCACCTCAACAACCGGTGTGAACCATCGTATTTCGTAGCCAGTGCCAGCAGGCACTACAAAGGCAGTCTCGGCAAGATTGTTCTCAGCGGCTATGTGCTGCATCAGGTCTTCAGGCAGCCACTTGTCCAGCAGGCATACCGCTGCAGGATTGCCACCAAACAACCGCTCTGTAAACGCATCTACCTGGAACATTCTGATCTTCATAAAATTCTCTTAAAAGGAGCGCAAAGATACATTTTGCTTTTACAGCAGCCCGTGGTCCCTGCAGGCATACACCGCAGGATTCAGCGGAATCACCAATGTTTACGGTATGATAACGAACACTATACCTGACTAAAAAAGGCCGCCCCCATGTGTGGAGGCAGCCCTGTAACTATCGTGAGAATAAAATTTAAGCTTTCACTTTTACTTTCGCAGTAGCGTGTATCTGCTTCTTTTCCTTGATACGCGCAGACTTGCCCTGGCGATCGCGGAGATAGAACAGCTTGGCGCGGCGTACGCGGCCTGACTTGTTCAGGATGATCGAGTCAATGTTTGGTGAGAACAGTGGGAACAGACGCTCCACGCCTACACCATCAGACATTTTACGAACGGTAAAAGTCTGTGTATGACCAGTACCCTGGCGTTTCAGCACATCGCCTTTGAAAGACTGGATACGCTCCTTATTGCCTTCAATAATTTTATAGTTAACCGTTACGTTATCGCCAGCTTTGAACTTGGGATAATCTTTCTTAGCGGTAAGTTGTTCGTGTACAAAAGCTACAGCGTTCATTTCGTTATGATTTTTTCGGACTGCAAAGGTAATGAAAAATTAAAGATAAAAACTAAAAAATAAAAAAAATGATCGGATATCGCATTGCCATACACGCATCAATCTTCCAGCAGCCCGGGACGGCGCTCGGCTGTGCGCTTCAGCGACTCTTCGTGGCGCCATGCATCTACCTTTTTCGGGTCGCCACTGATGAGCACATCTGGCACTTTCCACCCCCTGAAGTCAGCAGGACGGGTATAAACAGGCGGCGCCAGCAGTCCATCCTGGAATGAGTCGAATAGCGCAGAAGTCTCGTCATTGAGCACACCAGGCAGCAGTCGCCCTACAGAGTCTACCACTACGGCAGCGGCGAGCTCTCCCCCACTCAGCACATAATCACCTATGGATATTTCCATGGTCACAAAATGCTCACGTATGCGCTCATCAATACCTTTGTAATGACCGCAAATAATAATAACATTTTCTTTTAATGAGAGCGTGTTTGCCGTTTTCTGGTCATATAGCTTTCCATCGGGCGTCATGTATATAACCTCGTCATACTTGCGTTCCTTCTGCAATAGATCGAGCAGTATGGCCAGCGGCTCCGGCATCATTACCATACCTGCCCCACCACCAAACTGGTAGTCGTCTACCTGACCCTGTTTGTAAGGGGTATGGTCGCGGAGGTTGTGAAGGTGTATCTCCAGCAGCCCCCTCGCTTTAGCCCTTTTCATCATAGAATGATCAAAGGGGCTTTCCAGCAATTCGGGCAGAACGGTGACGATGTCTATGCGCATTTAAATAAAATTC
>CAINOM010000484.1 GCA_903851455.1 uncultured Bacteroidota bacterium
AAGTATTTCGAAAATCCTGAATTGGCTTTGTACATGGATGCTTCAGCATTCGGTGGTGCAGTTCCAGGATTATCAGCATTGCGCATTCAAACTGCTTCATTGGGCAGCTATGATTTCCGCAATACACACAAGGGTCTGTGGCCTTTAAAAGGCACATCGGCTGTTAGCGGTACTGCATTGTCAGATACACTGTTTGGCACATTACTTTTACCAGATTCTATGAGCCCAAGGGCAGTAGATATCTTACCAATATTTTATACCGGCGTACCTAACCTCGCTCCATACCAATTGGCGACAGGCAAGGGCGGCAATCCACTGGCAGCAGGAAAACCATTTATCAACAACTTCATGCCTACTAAGTGCGATATGATAAGATTGAATATGGCGGTGCCTGTTACCTCAAGAACTGATCCTAATTTCAGCTCACTGGGCTTGGTAGCAGCAGCAGTTTTAGGCCTTACCAATGCTACTTACAATACTTCTTCTGCACTGCAGGCAATTCCTAACATGGATGGCTTCCCTAACGGACGCAGACTGGAAGATGATGTAACTACAATTGAACTTCAGGCTGTATCAGGCGTAGTACTTGCCGCTATCGGCTTGTGGTACGATGACTATAATGGTACTGGTAGCCCCGTTACCGCAGACCTCACCAGCGTGCTCGGATTTAACGCTGGCGTTACCCACAACGATACAACGTTCAAATCATGCTTCCCTTACTTGCAAGACCCATGGCAGGGTTTCACCGGCACAGGATATGTAGGACCAGTTTCAATTGGCCCAAGCGGCATAAGCCAACTCCCACTTGGCACACCTTCAGTGGTTATGAACGCTTATCCTAATCCATTCAGGAATCAACTGAACTTTAGGGTGAAACTCGATGTACCTGCGACTATCAGTATTTCGGTTACCGACATCACTGGAAGAGTGGTTAAAGTGCTCAATGAAGGCAACAAAACATCCGGCGAATACAATATTCAATGGGATGCGTCTTCACTTCCAGCAGGCAACTATATCGCTAATCTGTTAGCAAATGACGAAGTACAACAAGCAGTTAAGCTTGTAAAAGTGAATTAATATTAGTTAGAAATGGACACTGCGGTCGGGCACAAACCCGACCGCTTTTTTTTGTTTTATGTGCATTGTCAACCGCTAAAAAAAACAATTGAAAAAAAACACAAACAGTAAACCATTTAACCAAAGCCTTCGTACATAAACACGAGAAAAACTACAAAACATGAAAAGCAAAACACTACTAATCATTTTAATAACTGGGTTTGTCGGCACGACCGGGCTATTCTCTTGCAGCCAGAAGAAAGATGCCATCCCTGCGTTGCTGGAAAGGAAAAAGAACCTCGGCACCCCCGAGGAAAAAGCCAATATACAAGCGGCTTATAGCAAGGACAGTGCGGCACTAAAAAAGAATCCTGATGACTTGCAGCAATATGTGAACCTTGCAAGTGTGTTTGTGGCAGAAGGGCGTGTAACCGGGAACAACAGCTACTACAGCAACGCTGCTATGGAGATGCTTACAAAGGTACTTGCTTCAAATACGGCAAATAAAGACATTGTATTCCAGGCGCTCAATGTAAAGTCTGCAATAGAACTCAACATGCATCAATTTAAAGATGCACTTGCCACAGCAAAAAAGGGCGAAGAACTCAACAATTACAATGCTGGCATTTATGGTGCGCTCATAGACGCCAATGTAGAAATGGGCAATTATGATGAAGCAGTGAAAGATTGCGATAAAATGATGTCCATAAGACCAGACATTCGCTCGTATGCACGTGCTTCTTACCTGCGGCAGATATACGGCCAAAATGCAGGTGCCGTAGAAGCAATGAAGATGGCTGTAGATGCAGGCCTCCCAGGCTCTGAAAATACGGAATGGGCACGTACTACCCTTGCAGATCTTTACCTGAACATGGGCAATCTGGACAGCGCTTCTATCCTTTATCGCACATCGCTGGTTTACAGGCCCGACTATCCATTTGCAATTATAGGTTTGGCACGGGTAGAAAAAGCTAAAAAGAATTATGATGCAGCAATTGAACAAACAAA
>CAINOM010000485.1 GCA_903851455.1 uncultured Bacteroidota bacterium
GCAGCTAAAAAGAATGCTGGCCCTAAGAAGGCAGCCGCTAAAAAGAAATAATTGTTTTAGCGTTCTTAAAAAAGAGACTGTTCTATACAGTCTCTTTTTTTTATGGGAGAAACTACCAGCCAGGCCTCGTAGTTAAAATTTCACGCCAATTGCGATCACTAGCCCATTACTTCTTACTTTTATCCCGGATATGGAAAAGATAGTCATCATAGAAAAGATCGAAGCGGGTGCTCACCACTTTCTCTACTGTGTGAAAACGGAATATGCCGGCACCAAAGAGGCTGCGCAGATCATGGAGAAATACCTGAAAGGGGAAAAGATAACGCACGAAGAAGAGCATATCCTTAAAACGCAACTGGTAGACTCGCTGAAGATAGCAGGAGTGGTTGTTCCCTTTGTACTCATACCGGGTGCATCGATACTTATGCCCATCCTCATAAAGGTTGCGGCCAAACACAATATTGAGTTACTGCCAACAGCATTTAATGGTGATAAAAAAGACAAGCCTGCAGGTGGCACCGCTTCCTGATCTTATATCCAAACATTTTTTCAATGCAGCTATTTTACCCAAAGAACATCTTACTGTGCATTTTTTCGGTTGTTGTTTCCCTGCGATCATTTGCACAAACGCCAAAAATACCGTCGGCTGCTGGTTACGAGCGCAGGTTGGCCGCGCAAAAAGCTATTGATGAAAGAAAGCTGAAAGACTATTTCGCGAAGAAGAATATCCAGGCTATAAAGGCCGCACCCGGTATTTACTACACCATATCCAAAGAAGGCACCGGAAGCAAAATACTCGCGGGCGAAACCGTGACCTTAAACTATACCGGCAGGCTGCTCGATGGCACAGCGTTCGACTCTAATACTGACCCCAAATTCCACCATGTAGAGCCTTATGTGTTCGAGACGGGTAAGGGCAGTGTGATAAGAGGATATGACAAGGGCGTACAATTGCTGAGAAAGGGCACGAAGGCTACCATATATATTCCTTCCGGCCTGGCTTATGAAGATAGCGAGCGGCCCGGCATTCCTGCCAATTCCATTCTTATATTCGAGGTCGAAATTCTGGACGTAAGCAGGTAAATACATCGAACATCCGGGCAATAAATAGTGCTGTGAACAGGAGTGCCTCGCTCAAGTTGCCCTGATCGATTCAATGTTATTCCCTTTCCATCACAAACCCTGCGTATTCGCCAGCCCAGGTTTAAAAAAGAACAACAAATTGATCGTTAATTGCTGATAATCAGTTAACTTGGTATTAGGATTCAATTTTGTAACTAATTGTAATCAAAGTAGTTATTAACCGGTTTTCGGGTGGGGCTTAAGCTAAAATCAAGATTAGTTAAGGATGAAGAGCAGGGTGTCAAATCAGGTCTTGTATGCCTTATACGGTGCGGTTGCGGGTTTATTTTTCCCGTTTGCGGCAACGCTGCTGCATGCCTGGCTGAAACACGCACCTTTATCGCTGCACACTATCGCCGAGCAGCAAAGGACGGAAGATTTATTCTGGATCATAGATATGGCTCCGCTGGTTCTGGGCACACTGGCCGCGTATATCGGCAAGAACCGCGACTTTTATGAGAACGTCCTCAATAGTATCCCCAGCGATATCGTCGTGTTCGATAAGAATCACCGGTATTTGTTCGTCAATCCATCTGCTGTAAAAGATCCTGCGCATCGCAAAAAGATGATTGGCATGGACGATTTTGAATATTGTGCCTACCGCAACAGGGATTCGAAATTTGCCGAGGAACGTCGCAACCAGTTCCATATAGCAAAAAATACAGACGGGGGGCTGAAGTGGGAAGAAACAATAAAAGATGCCGCCGGCAACCCGGTTACCAACCTCAGGCGATTCTACCCGGTAAGGGACAGCAACGGCCACATGAAAATTATGATCGGTTATGCGCTGGATATCTCCGACCGTAAGCTGCTGGAAGAGAAACAGGAGGTGTTGATAAAACAACTGCAAAAAACGAACAGGCAGCTCAATGATTTCAGTAACATTATTGCACACAATCTCAGGGGGCCACTGGGAAATATCACGTCTATCGTTGACCTTATCGAGAACATGGATGACGTGGAGCAGCAAAAGGAATTGATATCTTATCTAAAGCCCTGTACTGAGAGCGTCTCTGCGGTATTTAACCAGCTGATAGACTCACTGCATGTGATGCACGACGTGGAGATCGAATTCCGCAACAACGACCTGGCCACTTGCCTGAAGCTGGTGAGAAATTCGCTGGACCTGGAAATAAAGCAGTGCCAGGCAAAAATTTCAACGGACCTAAGCCTTGCCGCCGAAGTTTATGGCCCCGAAAAGTATATTGTAAGTATGCTGCATAACCTCGTCAGCAATGCAATTAAATACCGGTCGCCGGACAGGCAACCTGAAATATTGGTGCGCACCATGAATGAAGGTGAGGAAGTGGTATTGTCGGTTGCCGACAATGGCCTGGGTATAGACCTGCACAAGCATGGAGACAATCTCTTTAAGATAGGTAAGGTATTTCACAGCAATCCCGATTCTAAAGGCTTTGGTTTGTTCATGACCAAGACACAGGTAGAGTCTATAGGCGGGAAAATATGGATAGACAGTGCCCCCGGAAAAGGCACAACATTTTTTATTATGCTCAAAAAAGGAAAGTAATGGAACACGTAAGCATACTACTGGTGGAAGATGATCCGATAACAACGATACTTACAAAGAAAGTGATAACGGCATGCAATGCAGATACCGAACTGGTCTGCACAAAGAACGGCCAGGAGGCACTCGATTATCTTTCCGCGCAAAACGCCGGTACACTCATCCTGCCTGATATTATCCTGCTTGATCTGAACATGCCTGTGCTGGATGGATGGGGCTTCCTGGACAACTTCAGAAAACATATCAACACATACACGAAGAAAGTAGCGCTTTATATCTGCACCTCTTCCACTGCTCCGCGCGACATTATGAAGGCGCGCGAATACCAGTTTGTAAAAGACTTCATCACAAAACCACTGAACCAGCAAAAGATCACAGACATGCTGAGGGTGTTGTGATATCGTTACGCGGGCTGAGCACCAGGTACAGCACTACAGCACTGCCACATAGCACTACTATGCACCGGGGCAAACGGAGCTCATGCCAAAATAAAAAAATAAGACAATAAGAGAACTGCCCGCGTATGCGGATCGGGGGTTACTCATGGAAATGACCACGGTACCGGTGCGGCCTCATGCCGCTACGGTGAGCACCCCAGTAGGAGCGGCGCACATTCATATGGCGTTCGCGGCCCCAGTGTTTGTGAAACCCTTTACTGGGTGTCCATACGTGGTAGGGTGTGCCATATACGCCGCGCATTACGCAGCTGCTGAGATCAAAAAGCATTACTAAAAGCGCTATCGATAAGAGTATCTTCTTTGCCATAACAAGCCCCAAGGTAAAAAAAAATATTATTTTAACAATTATAAACGGCGGAAAATCTGCCGCAACGCGGCTTTTTATGCCTGATCGCCCTCATTTTTAACCTCATCAGTGCCGGCAGCTTCCTTTTTCTCCTGTTTTTGGCTTTCTATATCCGTCTTCGCCTGTTCAAACTTTTCTTTCAGGCGCTTTATCTTTTGCTCTCCTTCCGCTATCAGTTTTTCCAGGTGGCTGCGCAGTTCCGCGGCCTTCTTTCCGGGAGTAATATTCTCTATCCCGTTCTTAAAATCAATGAGCTTTTCTTCCTCTTCTTTGATGTCCGCTTCCAGTTTGCCTACATTGGCTTTGGCCTGCTCCACCCGTACTACTTTTTGCTGCACGGCATACTGTTTCCGGTGCTCGCGGTTAGCATCCTTTTGAGCAAAGAAGTACTTGCGCGCAGCGTTAAAGTCTTCCCACATCTTATCGCCATAAGCACGAGGTATGGGGCCTATTTTTTTCCAGTCTTCCAGCAGCTGCAGCATCTCCGCCGTGGTCTCGCCCCAGCGTGTGGAGTGCTTCAGGTCTTCTGCACGCTCCAGTATAGCAGCCTTAAGATTGTAGTTGTTTTCCAGCACTGACTTTACACCATCTGAGTGTACCTTTTTGGCCTGGAAGAAATGTTCCTGTGCTGCGGTAAACTGTATCCACAGATCGTCACCCTTCTCCTTGGGCACACGCCCCGTCTTTTTCCATTCCTCCATCAGTGCGGCATATGCCTGCGCGGTGGCATTCCACTCGGTGCTGTCTTTCAGTATCTCGGCTTTTTCTACCAGTGCGGCCTTGGTGGCATAGTTGCGTTCCTGCTCCTCTCTTACCAGCTCAGAGTGTTCTCTCTTCTTGTCGAAGAAGGTACTCTTTGCGGCCAGGAACCGCTGCCACAGGGCTTCGTTCTTTTTGTTTACGGTATGACCTATGGTTTTCCATTCATCCGTCAGGCGATGAAAAGTTTCCGTTGTCTTTTTCCAGTCGGTGGAGTTAGCGATGGCTTCGGCCTGCTCTACCAGGTCCATCTTCAGGTCCAGGTTTACCAGCAGGTCTTTTTCTTCCTCATCGTGGTGCTTGCGCTTATGATCGTTGAATGTGGTACGGGCTGCTTCTATCCTGTTCCACAGTTTATCGCTTTTGTTCCTGTCGGCGGGTCCGGCCATCTTCCATTTATCGGCAATGTCTTTAAAAGCCTGCGTGGTCTCTTTCCAGTTCGTGCTCTCTGCCAGTGCCTCCGCCATCTCTGCCAGTTTTAACCGCGCGGCATAATTTTCTTCCGACAATACATAGAGCGTATGTTCCCAGTCGTGTACCAGCAGTGCGAATTTTTCGAAGTCGCCAAGCGCATTTACCGAACGCAGATATTCTTTTAGCTGGCCCACTTTTTCCGTCATGGTATGTTTGTCCGCGGCTTCTATCCATTCCACTTCCGTCTCTTTCACACGGCCTTCTACCTGTTCAAATTTCTCAATGAGATTTTTCACAACAGCTTCCGCATTTTCAGCAGAGAGGGTAGCGATCACCCGTTCCCTGATGTTATTGTTCTGGCCCAGCGTCAGTGTGCCATCCTCTCCAAGTTTGAATAAATCTTTTCCGGCAAATGATTGTTCATTCCACCACGCAGCAAGGTCAAAAGTCTGTTCCTGTAACATAAACGGTATTGTTAATAAAATAATAGGTCCCTAAGGGGTTCTCTATGCAATATAAAACATTTAAATCCAACTGCTAAATCCCCGCCGGTTTATTCTCTGTTAATTAATTCCAAATGGGGATTCTCGTTCCGGACATTAGTGTAACTATCATTCCGTTGGCTACATTCTGGACTCAGAGCCGGGATACCTGGGATCTTTGACGAGAGTTGCCGTAATTGTTTTTTGAAATTGGTTAGCTTTACAATAGATCTGTGTATTTTGAAAACATTAATTTCTATATTACTACTTAGCTGCCTCACCAAGCAGACCTCCGCACAGATCGAATGGCAGCACTGTTATGGCGGAACCAACTACGAAGAATGTAACGCTATCAGAGCCACTTTTGATGGCGGTTATATCTTGGCGGGCTACACACAATCAAATAATGATGATGTAAGCGGCAATCATGGCGAAGCGGATTTCTGGGTGGTAAAGATAACTGCTACAGGCGCTATGGAATGGCAAAAATGCTATGGCGGTGGTGTTTGGGAGGAGGCATACGATATCAGGCAAACCGCCAACAGCGGATATGTTGTTGTTGGAGTTACCAGTTCAGGAACCACTACTACTGACGGAGATGTTTCGGGAAATCACGGGGGTGAGGATATGTGGGTGATCAAAATCACATCTGATGGCACTCTGAAATGGCAAAAAAGTTTGGGTACTAGCGGAACTGACATTGCATTTTGCGTTGGACAGACCAATGATGGGGGGTACATTGTGGCGGGTACAACAAATGCGTTTTGTGGGCTTGATCGGGGATATGATTATTTGGTAGTAAAACTGACGGATACCGGGAGTATAGAATGGGCTAATTGTTTTGGCGGGACTAATGATGATATGGCGACGGCCGTTCAGCAAACCTACGATGGCGGTTATATAATTGGAGGCAGCAGTGGCTCAAATAACGGGGATGTTACAGGTCATCATGGAGACACTACTACCAGTGATATCTGGGTGTTGAAATTAGCAGCAACAGGCAGTATTGAATGGGAAAAATCACTTGGCGGCACTAACAATGAAGGCGGCTTTTATACAGATGATAGGAGCGTTTTAATACAAACCA
>CAINOM010000486.1 GCA_903851455.1 uncultured Bacteroidota bacterium
GAAAATAGTAGGTAACTTTATGTTTATAAAAGTAAAGGCCAATAAAATGCAGAAAGCCGAAAAAATCGGGTCAGCAAAAAAAGCAAGAAAGAAGATTTCCCGTATCAAACTAGAGTTTGATAAAGAGCTTGAGATTCTGTCTGGGACAATTCTTTTTCCCGAAAAACTTGCAGCTGCAAATAAGTTCCTGTCTAAATCGGAATAATCTGTTTTTAGGATACAAGGTTCTTTTGTTTCCTTTTGAGTAGAGCAGATACCCCTGCCAACGCCAAAGACGGCGCCCACAACCACACAAACTCGCTTAATACGATCATAGCCCCCCTGTGGCTGAACATGCCGGAAAGGCCAATGCTGCATACACCGATGGGGCGGAAAGGGAAGAAAAAGCGGTGATTGGAGAATGGCGAAAAGAAGGCAACACCCAGTCCCCCACTGGTCATAGCATCCACTATGGGATGCAAGGACGTGGCCAGGAAAAGATAGGTCCGTATACGCCAGTAGGGTTTGCTCATAAACTTATCACCCGGAGAGAATAGCCGTGCCATGATCGTGGCCAAAAAAAGGGGAAACATACCGGCAGTTTTCGGCTCGATTTAACACCCTGAAAACACAATAGCTAAAATTAATTTACTATCCTTGCACAACAAAATGAATGATTTATGAAGCTAAAACTTACATTACTACTTTCTGTCGCACTGTTTCCCCTGTTCGCATTCGCGCAGGGTGGTTCACTCACGATATTCTCTGAAGACGGAGATAAATTCTACCTGTTGCTTAACGGGCAGAAACAAAACAATACGCCCCAGGCCAATGTGCGTATAGACGCGCTTACCCAACCTTATTACAAAGCGAAGATCGTATTTGAAGATAAAGCCAAGGGAGATATAGACAAGAACATTACTGTGACTGATGCTGCTACAAATGCACCCGCTGACGTTGTATACAAAATAAAAAACAAGGACGGCGAAATGAAACTCCGCTTCTTTTCTACGCAGCCCATACAACCTAACTATACACCTCCAGCAGATGTATACTCAATGCACTATGGACAGGATGCACCAGCAGCACCAGCAAATACTGTAACACAAACCACGGTGACTACCACCCAGGTGAACCCGAACTCATCGATGAGTGTGAGCGCTCCGGGAGTAAATATCAGTGTGAATATGCCTGATGGCAGCATGGGTACAACAACTACCGAGACAACGGTAACCAGGAGCACCACCACCACTACTTCTGACAACAGCTATAACCAAGCGCAACCGGCAGCACAACCCGCTGGCTGCCAGTACCCCATGGACTTCGGCAGCTTTAAGTCAGCCAAAGAGACTGTGCAAAAGGCGAGTTTTGAAGACACCAAGCTTTCTACAGCAAAATCTATCCTAGCCGGCAACTGCGTTTCTACTGACCAGGTAATGGCAATTTGCAAACTGTTCTCGTTCGAAGCCTCAAAGCTCGATTTTGCCAAGTTTGCTTACGGCAAAACAACCGACAAAGGCAACTATTTCAAGGTGGGCAGCATCTTTGATTTTGATGCCAGCAAAACCGATCTGAATAATTTTATCAGCAACGGTGGCAGGTAAGCAGTGCTCCTTTATAGAATTTGAAACCCCCGTTTTTCGGGGGTTTCGTTTTATAACTCTATGCAGACATTCTTCGGTTCGGTGAAGAAGCGCAAAGCTTCCCAGCCGCCCTCGCGGCCCACGCCGCTGTTCTTAAACCCGCCGAAAGGTGTGCGCAAGTCACGAAGCAACCAGCAGTTTACCCATATGATGCCGCTATGCACCTGCGCGGCTACGCGGTTGGCGCGGCTTACATCCTGTGTCCAGATGGTAGCGGAAAGGCCGTAATCGCTGGTGTTGGCCAGCATCAGGGCTTCTTCCTCATTACTAAATGACTGCAGCGTAACTACAGGGCCAAATATCTCCTCCATATTGGTGCGGCAATGTGGGCCTAGTCCCTCAATGATCGTTGGCTCTATGAACAGGCCATTTGCACAACGCCCGGTTCCCTTCACCGCATTACCACCCAGCAGTATTTTACCGCCTTCCTGTTTTGCAAGTTCTATGCAGCTAAGCACTTTGTCAAAATGCATTTTACTTACCACCGCGCCCTGTTTGGTATTTTCGTCCAGCGGATCGCCATTGGTGAGTTTTTTGGCGCGTGCTGTAAATTCATGTTTGAACTTTTCGTAGACACTTTCTTCGACAAATATACGGCTGCCACACAGGCATATCTGGCCCTGGTTGCTGAAGGATGATTGCAGCGTAGTGCGCATCATCTTGTCCCAGTCGCAATCGGCAAAAATGATATTGGGGTTCTTACCGCCCAGCTCCAGCGATACTTTTTTGAACATAGGTGCGGCAGTGGTGGCTATCTCTTTCCCCGCGCGTGTGCTGCCGGTAAAGGATATTGCTTTAATATCCGGGTGCGCCACAATTGCTGAGCCGCAACCTGGGCCTGTGCCATGAAGTATATTAAGCACTCCCGGCGGCAGGCCTGCCTTCTGGCAAATGATGCTGAGCAGGTAGGCCGTCATAGGTGTCACCTCACTGGGCTTTGATACCACGCAGTTGCCCGCAGCAAGTGCCGGGGCAATTTTCCAGGTAAATAAGTAGAGTGGCAGGTTCCAGGGTGAGATACAGCCAACTACGCCTATTGGTTTGCGCAGGGTATAGTTGATCGCCTTATCCTCCATATTATGGCTTTCGGTGCTGAAGTGCATGATGCCTGTAGCAAAGAACCGGAAGTTGCTGGAAGCACGCGGTATATCTACACGTTTGCTTAGCCACAGCGGTTTGCCATTGTCATTGGTCTCCGCCAGTGCCAGCGCATCCAGGTTTTCGTCTATCAGTTCCGCTATGCGGTTGAGTATTTTGAAACGATCTTCCACCGGCGTAGTACTCCACAGCGGGAAAGCAGCACGCGCAGCGCCCACTGCTTCTTCTACGTCTTTTATATCGCTATCCGGGATCTGGCTGTAAACCTCACCGGTAGCAGGGTTTATGTTATCAATATACCTGCCATTAATCGGCGCCTGGAGTGAACCGGCTATATAATTGGCTATGTGCGATGGAGCATTGAGATTCATATGTGTGAATTAAGCCTTTGCAGAACTCTTTGTTCTTTCATGGCGTTTTGAACTTTTAGCGAAAGCTTTTTTAAGACCCGTTGCCTTATAATGTGCAATTACTTCGCTTATCATTTCCCGGTCTTTGTCAGTCAGCGGTTTCGGATCAACTATAAAATCAACTCCATATGGTTCTTTAATGTATCCCATGTATTATGTTTGAAAGTACTTATTAATCAATTTATGAGCATTTTCGGGGAAGATTATCATTTTATGTCCACCTACATGTATCGCGCCAATTGTTTTAGTGTAATGTTCAATAAGTCTGGTTTTGGAAGTAAAAGCCACAAACCCATCGTATCCTCTTTCTTTTGAGCATTTGCAAACATAAGCAAATAGATTACCGGGCACCCCTTCGTAAAGCTTTTCTTTCCCCGTATTAAATGGTGCACTTTCGATTAAATGCAGATGAAAATGGTCTGTGTAATCGCTGATGCTAACAATTCCCTGAACAATGTTTGGATTATCTTTTATAGTTAGTTTGAACAGTTTCCTGTCTTTCAATTTGTATTCTGCAGCCCACCCGAATAGCCAACCATTTTTCTTACTAACTGTTTTCAAATCATCTTTTGCTATCTCGTGGATCTCAGTAGAAAAGCAATCACCTGAAATCCTGTTGACGATGCTATTTGTTAGCTTATCAATCTCAATACCGACATGATATTTTGCTTGTTTCCGCACGAACAAATTTACAAAAAATAATGCTCATTTTTTCAGACAACGCGGTCTCATAAACAGTGGCAGCACATCGAATTTCCGCTCAGCAAAGAAGACTACTTGCACATACCGGCATCCACATACACCTTCCTTCCCTTCTCGTTAATGTAATAGCAGCCTCCCCGTGGCCCTTTTTGGTATTTTCTCTTGTATTCGGCCCCGAAGTTTCTTTCGCCGCCTTTATATTTTGGAAAGGGATAACTTTTATAGTTCAGCTTATTAAGTTCGCCTGATACCGGTATATCCATATAACTGACTTTGGTACTATCTGCGTAGTGCGCAGTGACCTTTGCCATGCTCATCACCACATATTTCTTCTCTACCCAGCCGTAAGAGCTGTAAGATCGTTTTGCATGTTTGTTGTGCACGAAGAGTTTTACATGGTAAAACCGCTCTTTTATTGCTTTACTGTCATATCCGGTGCTATAGGGCATCACTTTCAGCTTGCACGGGACCTGCAACACATTGTAGACATTGTATTTAGGCTCCGGCCTGTCCCGGAGCAGCAGATTGCCTGTGTTCACGTAAACATATTCTTGTGCCTTGACTACCGCGCTCGCGGTAAGCAATAACAAAACCATCAGCGGTTTCTTAAAACATGGCAGGAAACGCGTCATAAAGTATATTTATACATGAATAACCCTTGCGAAACAGGTTTATATTAACTTTGCAGCACTAACAAATATAGTATGGAAATAAAGCAATTATATACCAACTGCCTGAGTGAGGCGGCTTATTTTATAGCCAGCGAGGGCGAGGCAGCTGTGATAGACCCCCTGAGAGACGTAGATACCTATCTGCAGATGGCAAAGGACCAGGGTGTGAAGATCAAGTACATTTTTGAGACGCACTTTCACGCCGACTTTGTGAGCGGCCATATAGAACTGGCGCAAAAGACTGGGGCACCGATCGTTTACGGGCCAGATACCGAAGCTTCTTTCAAGATACATATGGCCAGGGATGGAGAGGAGTTCATGGTGGGCAAGTTGAAGATAAAGGCTATTCACACACCGGGACACACCCTCGAAAGCACCTGCTACCTGCTTCATGATGAGGCTGGCGAGCCCTACTGCATTTTCACAGGCGATACGCTGTTTGTGGGTGATGTAGGCAGGCCAGACCTTTTCAGCGGTAACCTCAGCAAAGAGGAACTGGCGGGGATGATGTATGAAACCCTGCAAAATAAAATAAAGCCGCTCAACGATAATATTATCGTGTACCCGGCACATGGCCCGGGTTCATCCTGCGGTAAAGCGCTTGGACCCGAAACCTTCAGTACCATTGGTGTGCAAAAGGCTACCAACTATGCGCTGAAAGATATGACCAGGGAAGAATTCGTAAAGGAGGTAACAACAGGTCTTAATGCACCGCCTTCTTATTTCCCGGTTAATGCGCGCATAAACAAAGAGGGCTATGATAGTCTTGATGAGGTGTATGAAAAAGGGCTGCATCCGTTGAGCGTAGCCAAATTTAAGGAGGTAGTGAACAGCGATGATGCATGGATACTGGATACACGCGCATCGAGTGTATTTACCGAAGGGTTCGTACCCGGTTCCATCAGCATCGGGCTCGATGGCCGGTATGCAGAATGGGCCGGCACACTGATACCAAACAAACAGCCGCTGGTGCTGGTAACTGAAGCAGGCAAGGAAAAAGAAAGCATCACACGCCTTGCCCGCGTGGGTATTGACAATGTGCTGGGCTACCTGGAAGGTGGCTACGAGACCTGGAAGAGCAGCGGCGAAGAGATAGACATGATCATAGACATAGAGCCGGACGAACTGGCTATGGACATACCTCACGACAACCTGCTCGAGATAATAGATGTGCGCAAGCCTGCAGAGTTTGAAGCAGCCCACGTAAAGGGCGCCGTGAATATGCCGCTCGACACGTTGGCTGATTCCTTGAATGTGGCCATGATAGATGATGACAACAATCTCTATGTGCATTGCGCCGGCGGCTATCGCTCTGTGATCGCAGCATCACTCCTGAAGCGCCATGGCTATCATAATCTCCGCAATGTGCTTGGTGGTTTTGCAAAGATGAAAACAGAGAAGGGCATACCGGTTGTATTTCCCGATGGCGTGAAGGCGTGATCATTCATTGAATTTTTTATCGTAGAGACGCAATGCATTGCGTCTCTACGTATTTTGTGCCGCTCATATCCGCAGCAGACATTTCTAAACAATGACAAACCCCAGGGCATTAAAAAAGATAAGACCACTGCATCTTGCGGCTGTTATCTTTTTTACCGTCTCCGGCGGGCCATACGGACTGGAGCCATTGCTGGCCTATGCAGGTGAGCACGGCGCACTTCTATTGCTTGTCATCGTGCCTTTTTTGTGGGATGTACCCTCCATATTCACTGTACTGGAGTTGAACGGTATGATGCCCATAACCGGCGGCTACTACAAATGGGTAAAGCATGCGCTGGGCAACAGGTGGGGCTTTTACGAGGGCATGTGGACCTGGTTTTACACTTTCGTTGACCTTGCCATTTACCCGGTACTGTTTGTGCAATATGCTACCTTCCTGCTGCCCGGGATTGCAGCTTATAAAATAGTGTTGTGCCTGTTTATTATCTGGACATCAGCAGTTGTCAATATCCTCGGCATAGTGCCCGTCGGCCGGATATCTCTGTTCCTTGCAGCACTTGTATTAGTGCCATTCATCGTACTGTTTGCGGTGTTCTTTTCACATCATGCATCCGGCATTTTATTGCCGGCGCCATCGCTCAAGGGCCTCAGTTACTCATCTGTTGGGCTGAGCATGTACACGATCATGTGGAACTGCCTGGGGTGGGATAATGTCACTACTTATGCTGAAGAAGTGGAGAACCCCCTGCGTTCTTACCTTACCTCTATGGCCGTCGCCTTTGTTACCGTCATCGCGGTATACGTGTTGGTGATACTGGTCGCACAGCAATCGAAGATCAATTATGATGTGCTCACTAAAGAAGGCTTCCCGGCCTTAGGTGCGTTGATCAGCGGCCGTTGGCTGGGTGTACTTATTGCCGCGGCAGGTATGGCAAGCACCCTCGGACTCTATAGTGCGAACCTGCTTTCCGTGTCCCGGCTGCCAAAGGCAATGGCGGATGACGGCCTGCTTCCCGGCATACTTGGGAAGCTTCATACAACATTCCAGACGCCGTATATCTCCATATTGGTATGCTCAGTTGTCATAAGCATCATGACATTATGGACATTCGGCGAGCTCATCATCATAGATGTAACGATCTATGGGGCGGGTCTGTTCCTGGAATATATCTCGCTCGTGAAGTTAAGGATCACGGAACCCGATGCGCACCGGCCGTTTAAAATACCGCTGGGTGTGCCCGGCCTTTGTATGCTCATAGCGTTGCCACTGGGTGTTTATGTTGTGGCGCTGACAGGAGTGTTCTGCTCAGCGAATGAGGTCATCAAGCCCGCCCTTTTTGCGGTGGGTGTTTTACTCACTGCAGAAGTTGCATGGCGGTTGGTGACCTGGAGAAAGCCACAGCTAAGAAATTAAGAAAAAAGCCTGCGGATGATTATTCCGCGGCTACCGCAGCTTTGCTTGTGCTTCTGTAAGGAAACGAACCATAAATATGCCTGCGTGCAAAACGGCCAAGTGCGGGAGCATTGACCAGCTTTACATAGAGCGCCTTGGGTACGCCAAAATATTCATAGCTGTTGCCATCAATAAAGTTGATCTGAAGCGTTTCGTTCTTGTATTCAAAATCTACGATGCCTACGGAAGTAGTGGTAACGGTATATTCGGCCAGTGTGAGTGCACGGGTTTCCGGGGCAATGCCTACCAGGAAGTGATAAGCTTCAATGATGTGCTTGCTTTTTGCCTCTGCCAGTTCTTTTTGCTCATGGTCATCATTAAACTTGTCAGGATGCCAGTCCTTCATCAGATTGCGGTAAATGATCTTTAATTCCGCCAATTCAGTCTTTTCGTGAACGCCAAGTAACTTCCTGTAACCGATTATTTTCTTCATATTTCTTGTTTTGATCCACCAATGACATCAGCACATACCTGCGGCCATCCCCATTAAGGAGGCGCGAAAGTAGTATAATTATAGACCACAGCAACCTCGTTTAGAAAACATTAACGGATATTTCATATCAGCAATGCTTCCTGTTCCAGCCCTTTTTTGTGCTTATGGATCAGCGATACCAGCCGTCGCAGGCTATCTTCGGCGATCGGCGTATCGTTCAGTTGCTGCCGGTCGTACAATTTCCGGTTGCCGTGTTTTTCTATAAGTTCTTCAATATTGCCGGGTATAAAGAACGAGGCACGATCATTGAGATGCCTTTTATACTCCTGCAGGTATATATTGATACCGGCAAGATCATAGTCGCCAAAATGGAGATAGCGATTGGGAAGGGCCAATAACCATTTCATCAGGTCGCTGCTCTGCTGCTGCGGATAACGGCTTACAAAAAGTACATCAATATCCGCAAACAAATGTCGCTGCTTTTCAGCCAGCCTGAAATTCTCCGCATTTTCCACGCCTATGATCACTACATCATCCGGGGGAATGAAATGTTCAAAATCGCTGATGAACTGAAATGTGCCTTTTGGTGGTTCAATGACTATCGGAGTACCGTTCAGCATGCACGCTATGGGCTTGTAGCTGTTAACGAGGAAGCCCTTGAATGTTCGTCTCATCGCCGCTTTTGAATCGTTACCTGCGGCAATAAGGTCACCTCTTGTCGCATCTGCGTTCTCAAGGGTTTGAACATATAACTGCAGATCGGCTATGCTCCATGTATTATATAGATAGTTGCTGAGTGCCGTCACATCTGGTATGTGCAAAGTACTCTTGGTGCGCCCGGCCATACGGGCTACGATAATACCTTCCCTGATCAGCTCATCAATAACTGCATGTTTCAGCCCACTCGCCGGCAACTGTGCGCCTTCGGCGAGCAGGACTAATTTTTTAGCTATGGAAAGCGGTATCATCATGCCATCACTTCAGTACCTTTCTTTATCAGGCGTTTTACAGTGGTTACATGCTTGCTGTCTTTAGACAGCAGGTAGGTATAGCGGTAGTCCGTGGCGTTGAAGGAAGTAGGCGAACTGTTAATGAGCAGTATGTTCCTGTCATTGGCAAATTTCAGTATGCCCTTCACGTTATTCGGGTGCAGCTTACCTATTTCATCCATCATACAGTGCAGCCTGAATTCTTTGAAGCGTTTTGAAGCACTGTCTTTGAATACGTTCAGCAGCATAATATTGATCATTGCTTTTACGAGGATATCCGTGCCTTCTGAGCCCACATTGGTAAGTTTCTCTACCCATCCGCTGTCGTTCTCGTTTTCCACTATTCTGAACTGCAGCTCAAAAGAATCGGGCAGGCCTATTTCCTTTTCTTTCCTTGCACTTATCTCTTTGGCGAATTCTTTCAGCAGGGAGATCGCTTTTTTGTTTTTTCCTTCGTTATCGCCGGTCGAGAAAAGATCTACTACACCCAGCCCCATGCTGTTCTGGTCGTTGAATTGTTTTATAGCCTGCAGCAAGGCCACAATGTTGTTCTTGCTTTCTGACAACTGCAAACGGATACTTTTGATAACACCGGCAAAATTGCGCTCTTCAAAGTCGCGATTGATCTCTGCAATTACCTTTTGTATTTCCCCGGCCTTCGATGTCAGTGTATTGGTCTCAATGCCTATCTGGCGTATCAGGGTGGCGAAGCGTTCGTTTACACGTTTTTCATACTGAAGTATCTTGTCTTCTTCGAGGAACTCAAACAACATCTCGGCAAAAGCAATGAACTCCTCATGCTCTACCAGGTTGGTCTTAAAATTGAATACATTCTCGGGGGAGAAATTGCCCAGGAATTTATTGATAGCCATACGCAGATCGTTGTAGCGCTCCATAATGGTATAGATCTTACCACTCAAAGCATCTATCAACTCTTTCAGGCCCATGTTCGTTTCTTCGGCCTTTCCTTGCTGCGCTGATTCAAATTCAGCTATCTGCAGGTAATGTGCAGTTTGTTTAAAACTGTCGTACGTAGTTAGTCCCTCACTGATGGTTGTTAGCCGGTTACTTAGTTCGTTGATCTCGTTTGTGAGCAGGTCGATTTCCTGTTGTATCTTCTGTTTTTGCAGACCGTATTTTTCCTGCTCATTTTCCAGCAGGCTCTCCTTTAAGCGTTTTTCAGTTTTGTACCCGTCCACAAGGTCCAGCAGTTCCCGTTTGTCTTTGTTGTATTCTGCTACCTTATCACGGTTGGCATTTATGAAGTCCAGTTCTTTTCTTATGGTCTCCAGTTCTTTTCCTATGCTTGAAAGGCGCAACACATCAGCTCCTTCCTGTTGCAGGTTTTGGGTCTGTTGTAGTTTTATTGCTTCGATCCTTTCAGTTGTTTCCTGCTTCCTGGTCAGTAGTTCCTGGTCATAAGCCGCCAGGAGCTCCTTCGTCCGCTGGTCTTCAGCTTTTATCTTCCTGTTCTGTTCTTTCTCTTTAGCCTCCAGCTGTTTTTGTATACCCGCTTCAATGGCAGCCAGGTTTTTTTCTTCGGTCGTCAGCTCTTCAGATGCTGCTTCTATCTCCCTGGCCACCTGTTGCAACAGCAGCTCTTTTTCTTCGGCAGCTTTGCGGGTAAGGTCAGCCTGCTTCACTTCGTTTACCTGCAGCTGGCCTTTGGATCGCTGCAGCTCATACTCCATCTGCCTCCGCGTGCTGTTTATATCTTTTATCTTCCCCTGGTATCTCGATTTCAGCTTGCCCGCTTCATTGTCACGTTCTTCAAGCTGCTTATTTATATTCGCCTTGTTGGTTTCTGCTTTTTGCTGCCATTCTGCCCTTTCGTGCTCATAGTCGGCAACGGTCTTTACTTTTTTATCAATCTCACCGAGGTCTATCCGCAGACCGAAGAACGTATCGTTTGCTCCGTCGGTAAGTTGAGGGGAAAGGCTTGAGTGAAACAGTACGCCATCTTCGTCTATTACCTTTCCTATATTGTTTTCCCAGCCGGTCACATTCGTGTTCAGCCAGCCGTAAAGTGAATCTTTATTTTTCTGCAGTTTTGCATCAATTGCTGCCATTGAGGCGAGGTACTGTGCATTGTCTTCCCACATTTTTTCCACCTTGCGATCATATACCGACGCATTTTTTTCGGTTTCCAGCTCCCATTGTTTTTGCAGGGTTTCTGCCTGTTTTTTCAGGTCGGCAATATTCAGGTCCGCGGTCTTTATTTTCTGTTGCAGCGAGCTTATCTCCGACTTCACAACTTCCAGTTCGTGTTCAAAATAGCGTTGCAACTGGGCCTTTTGCTTTTTAAGCTTCAGGTCGTGGATATTATCTTTCTTTTGTGCTATCGTATTACGTGCTACGTCCAGGGCCTCCAGGTTTTGCTTCCGTATTTCTGCAAACGCGTGGTTATACTGATCAGTGATCTCGGATTTGAACTGCAGGAAATCTTCACGTACTTTATTCTTGCGTGCCATGTGCCCGTTTTCAAACCCGGCAAGAGCGTTTTGCTGTTGTTGCGCCAGCGCATCGTAGCGGCTGTTTATCTCGGCAAACTTAGTGTTGAGCAACAGCAGTTCTTCCTGCAGCCATTCACGTGCTGTCTCATTCGCTTCTTTTTTATCCACCCTCTGGATAATAGCATTGATGTTTATTCCCTCATAATATTCTGCCTTGCTCTTAGCGCGCTTCAGATCATTGTCCAGGATGTTGATCAGCTTTTGCACTTCATCTCTTTTTGCCTGGAACTTCCCTTTCAGATCGTCAGACTTCTGCTGCAGTAACTGTCGTTGTTTCTGTGCCAGGTCCTGTTTTTTCTCTACATGTGGCAGTTCCTCCTGCGACACTTCGTGTGCCCTGAAAAGTTGTATGGCAGTCTCTTGTTTTTCCCTGTTCAGCGACTGTATTGCGGCATGAATGCGCGCAATGTTCTCCGCCATTTTACGCACAGGTATCTCACCCGTTTTGGTGGTCTCCGTCCATTTATTGATATCAGCAAGCTGTATATCAAAATCCCGCAGGTGCAGTGCATATTTGTCCAGCTCTATTTTCACTTCTTCTTCATTGAGCGACATGATGATCGTCTGCTTAATGAATTCAGCATCAAGCTTGGAATTCAGAAATACATTCTGTATCGTACGTGGCAGGTTTTGGTATTGCCGGCTTTCTATAAGCGAATACTTTCTGAACTCCTTATCCAGTTCTTTGTTGTTACCATAGAGAATATCGCGGTATTCTTCATAGCGGTCTATTTTGCGGGTATAGCTTATTTTCTTGCCAAACACATCACGTATGCTTTCCCAGCTTCTCACTTTGCCACTGTCGGTATCAACATAATGGTCTACGCTGTACTCGCTGTTGATAAACCGGAAGCACACCCTGCCCTGCGACTTAAAGGCCATGATGCAATAGGATCCGGTTTCCCGCACCACCTCGTAGATCACATAAGAGTCCCCGCCCGGAAAATAGTATTCGTCAAATGTTTTCTTGCCTTTTTCTATGCCCAGTTTTAACTTGTCGGCATTGTAAAAGAAAAGTATCGCGCGCAGCAGGGTGCTTTTGCCCACGCCCTGCGTACCTATAAAGTGCACATTGCCATCTATCGCTATCTCGGCGTACTTCACATTGGCACTGTTAATAAAAAATATCCTGTTTAAGTATCTCATTTTTGCACCGATTCAGTAATGTTTATAGATAATATCAGCCGCTCCAGGTAATGGAACGATGAAAGGGTTTTGTAACTGTTGGATATCTCATTCTCCAGCTCAATAAAATTATCACGTCTCAGCTGGTCCAGCACTTTGTCCAGTATTTCGGCATGCTTTTCTTTTCCGGCCGCATATTTTTTCAGCCCTTCCAGTTTGTTTTTAAGGTCCACATCCACCGACAGCCTTATCAGGATATCAGAAGGCGTGAAGCGGTAACCGGCTCCAAAAGAATGGTCGACGGTTTTAAAGAAGTCGAGAATATCGATCCATTTGAAAGCAGCTTCTATCTTTCGCTCGAGGTCTGTTTTATTTTCCAGGCGTGTGAACATGTAATACTCATCGCCTTTTTCAAGAACCAGGTTTATCGCCTTGAAGTAGTCATAGAGATCGTCGAAGTTCTCGTCGATCACATTATACAGCTTTCGCGTACTGTCTTTTACGCTATTGGAGCAGATAAACTGGCCCTTGCTGAGTATTTCAAAAATATCGGAAGTTTGTTTGGGTACGGGCATTTAGTTTTTATTTGGGGTAAACCATAGCAAATTCCACATCCTGCCTGTTGCTATAGGTTTCCGAGATCTTAAATAAGGTATCGAACTGCGAGATCATCTGGCAGTAGATGGTCACACATTCATCAAAGCTTACTTCCTTGCCGAAATCGTAATTACAGATAAAGTCAAACAGGTTATTGCCACCGGCGAGGAAGCTGTTTTTCACTTCATCCAGGTTTATCTGTATTTCTTCCTGCACAAGCGTTTCCAGGTATTCATCCGAAATACCGCCTATCAGTGGCAGTACGGATTTAACATTGGTGCGCATGCGTTTGGCCACCTTCACTATTACGTCTTTCGCGTCATTGTCTGTCTGCAGCTGATCCAGCGGAATGTTGAGCGGATAAGTAGGGTTCGGCTCAAAAACAACCGCCGTGTTTTCTGCAAGCAATTCCTTTATATCACTTTTGCTTCTCAGCTCAAACTGGTCTTTCAGATATTTTATCTGCCTCAGCTTCTCTATTACACCGCTCTGATGCTTGATCCGGTTGAGGTATTCGATGATCTGTTTTTGTATGTCAATGAGGTTGTGCCTGCATTCGTTTAGCTGTGACCTGAGTGAAGTGATGATTCGGTTAAGCTCTTCGTCTCCGGCCACCTTGAAAAACGTCAGCTGCGCTTCGCCTGACACAAGGTGATCGGTTTGGTTGATCAGGGAGTATATAATGTTTCTTTTATCGTCGAGGTTTTCAAGTTTTTTCTTCTTGATCTTGTAATTCGGCTCATTCTTAAACGTATTGTCGATATTCCTGTTCAGGTCTACCACATTTCGCAGGGCTATTGCGCCTATTTTTCTCAGTGCCTGTTTTACCTGGCGCAGGTAGCCATATTTCCGCGCTTCATTATTTTCCTGCAGGTAGTAATCAATGTTTTGGTTTATGTTCTGTATATGCTCATTGATGTAGGAGACATTGATCTCCTCATTCACCTCCATCACCTGCTCAAAGAACTGCAGGAAC
>CAINOM010000487.1 GCA_903851455.1 uncultured Bacteroidota bacterium
GGTAAGGATGGCGCTGTCCAGCATGGTGTTCATCAGGGCAGTGTCGGTGCAGAAGTTGGCCGGGCAGTCGGTATACGCTACCTGGAACAACTTGAACTTGTCGATAGTGAATGTTGGCGGCTCCCAGTAAACGAAGTGCGTAGTAACGTCTCTTCCGAATATGGAGTAGCCTTTCTTGTCTTTTTTCTTAACCGGGGAAGGCATATAAACGGAGAACGCGCCTTCATTAGACGTGTATTTCTCCCAAGGAATATTATTGGGGTGGCAGGAAGAAATAAAAATAGCAGTACAGATCAAAGTGAGTTTCACCAGTGTGCGCATAACGTAGTATTTTTCTCTGTAGTAAAAGCTCATTTTAAGTTAGATAGCAACTGTCTTGCCGGTAGCAAAACAGTTGCTATGTGATATTCCGTGTAATAACGGGTAATTATTTTTTCTTAGGTGCGTCTTTCTTAGGCACGTTCTTCTTGGCTGCGTCCTTGTTTGCCTTGTAGCGCATATCAGGAGTTCCGTCTTTCTTCAATGGTGCAGCTGCTGGCTTTGCGGCTTTATTTTCTTTCATGCGCATATCAGGAGTGCCATCTTTTTTCATCTTGCCTTTGGCAGGAGGCGGTGCGGTCAGCGCCGGGTTTGTACCCTTTGGGTATTTATCGGCAGGTGTTGCTGCCTTTTTTTCTTTAGGTTTAGCGGCGGGTGCTGCTTTCTTTTCAGGCGCCTTTGCGTCTTTGTTCTGTGCAAATGATGCCGTGCCCAATATCAGCATGGACATTAAAATGCAAATGACTTTTTTCATATCTTATTTGTTTCACGCTAAAGTATAGAATTCGATTGATAGTTTATTCATTTTTGTGAAATTTACCTTTTACAAAAATGTCTGGCGCTTAGGTCATGCGTTTTTTATTCGGAATTTTTATATTTATCTTGCGACTGATAAAGAATAACAGATGAGCACGTTTTCGAAAGACAGGTTACACAAAGCATTAAAGCATTTTTTTGGTTATGATGAGTTCCGGCTGACGCAGCTGCCCATTATCGAGGCTGTATTAAATGGTGAGGATACACTGGCAATAATGCCCACAGGGGCGGGCAAATCCATCTGCTACCAGTTGCCTGCTATGTTGCTGCCGGGTATCACTATTGTAGTCTCCCCACTGATCGCCCTGATGAAGGACCAGGTGGATGCACTGGTGGCGAATGGTATCTATGCTGCGTTCCTCAATTCGTCGCAGTCTGCCGAAGAACAAAGCCGTGTAGTAAAGGATGCTGAAGAAGGCAACATCAAACTGCTGTATATAGCGCCTGAGCGTATTCCCGCCAATAGCGAGGCTTTTTTTGCTTTTGTAAAAAGGCTTAATCCGTCGCTTTTCGCCATTGACGAGGCACATTGTATATCATCATGGGGCCATGATTTCAGGCCGGAATACCTGAAGCTGGCTGTGCTGAAAAAGCATTTTCCATCCATACCGGTCATAGCGCTTACCGCAAGTGCCGATAAAGTGACGCAGACAGATATTGTGAGCCGGTTGGCGCTGCGCAGTCCACAGATATTTATATCCAGTTTCAACAGGCCGAATATCTACTACTACATACAGCCCAAGCGCGAAGCGTTTGGACACATACTGGAATACGTAAAAAAGCACAAAGATGATTGCGGCATTATCTATGCGCTTTCGCGGGCATCTACTGAAGACATAGCAGGGCGTCTGCACGCGGCGGGTGTGAGAGCTGCATATTACCACGCAGGTATGGACGCGGGAGAGCGGAGCAGGGTACAGGAGGCTTTTCAGCGCGATGAGTACAGGGTGATCGTGGCTACCATAGCCTTTGGGATGGGCATTGATAAGTCGAACGTGCGGTATGTGATACACCATGATGTATCTAAGAACATTGAGGGCTACTACCAGGAAACGGGCCGCGCGGGTCGTGACGGGCTGAAGAGCGATGCGATCCTTTTCTACTCGGTGGGTGATATCATAAAGCTCAGACGGTTTATACAGAACGACGACCCGAAGCAGGCGGCTATATCGCAGAAGAAGCTGCAACTGATGCAGGAGTTTTGCGAGCATGAAGGTTGTCGCCGCCAATACCTGATGCAATACTTCGGCGAGCCCTTTCCGGCATATTGCGGCAGCTGCGACTATTGTATGAGTTCGCTGGAAGAAAAAGATGCGACCGTGGATGCGCAAAAACTGCTCTCTGCCATTGTGCGCACGGGTGAGCGATATGGTGCGGGCTACATCATCGACTTTATACGCGGCTCGGCCAGTGAGAAGATACAGCCGGCCCACAAAGAGTTAAAGACCTACGGCATAGGCAAGCATCTGAAAAAGGAAGAGTGGCAATGGATGGTGCAGCAACTGTTGTATCATAAGTTCATTGACAAAACAGAGACGGAGTATGCTACGCTAAAGCTGAATGAGAAAGGGTGGAAGATACTGAAGGGTGAATCTGAGCTGAAGCTGATCATGAAGAAAGAGAAGGAGCAGATACTGGAGCAGCAAGAACAGGAATACGACAAGCAGCTGTTCAACGACCTGCGCAGCGTGCGCTCAGATATGGCCGACCGTGAGCATGTACCGGCCTACAACATTGTACCCGATAATGCGCTGATAGAACTGGCTACTTATTTGCCCGAGAACTTTGATGAACTGAAACACATATCCGGTTTCGGGGATTATAAGATCAGCAGGTATGGCGCTAACTTCCTGAGGGTAATAAAGCAGTATGCCGAAGAGCACAATCTCACTTCAAAGATCCACTTTAAGAAGCCTAAAAAGGAAAAGAAAGCACCCACGAAACCCACCGCCAGCGCTACGCAGAAGGCAACCCTGGAAATGTTCCGCGAAGGCATAGGTGTTCCGGAGATAGCACAAATAAGAGGCTTGTCAAATGCTACTATAGAGAACCATCTTGCTTTTTTTGTCGCATCCGGTGAGCTAGATATTCATAAGCTGGTATCAAAGCACAAGCTCGAAACCATAGTCGATACAATAAAGCGAACGGGGCAGGCTTTTGCGTTAAAGCCAATCAAAGACCTGCTGGGGGATAAGTATAGTTATACAGAGATCAGGATGGGGTTGGAGTATTATAAGAGATCCCAGTCGTAAGTCGTGAGTGATAAGTCCGCGCAGTCATGCGCAGGTA
>CAINOM010000488.1 GCA_903851455.1 uncultured Bacteroidota bacterium
ACGATCTCAAGTGATGTGGGTGATTCTGAGTTCGACAAATTTGTTACCGGCAAATTCAGGGAAATAAAAGCAAAACATGGTGATACCAATGAATTTCTGAACGAAAATATCGGCCACAACTTACCAAAGATTTTCTTCTTCATGATACCCGTGATGGCGTTGATACTGAAGATACTTTTTGCAAGGAGAGGAAACGTTTTTTTTGTTGATCATGCGATCTTTGCGCTTCATTATCATTCGTTTTGGTTCACTGTCTTCTTATTGGAGAACTTTCATTTTCCGAAGATAATAGAGGGCGTGCTTTACGTTATCTCCTTTGCTGCTGCCGGTTACTATATGATCAGAGCGCTGCATAATGTGTATAAAATCGGGTGGGGCCGGGCGATTTTCTACACCTGGATCCTGGGCTTGTTTTATTCTGTTGTGTTGGCAGTAATGATGCTCCTTTACATTCTGCTGGTCTTAATGTTTTTTTGACGGGTTGTAAGAAAGTAAATGGCCAGGCCCAGCACAAACGCCCCGAGACAGACAAAACAGGCGATTGGGTTGTTTACAAATATGCTGATCGTTAAAAACATATAGGCTGCAATAAAGACCAGCGGTACCAGCGGATACCATCTTATCGTGAATATCCCCGTACCATCCAGTTCTTTTGTTTTGCGGCGAAGGATGAAGATGGCAATGGCTCCCAGTGTCAGACCTATGGTGTTAAAGAACATGGTGTAGTCCAGCAATTCGGCAAATGATTGTGTGAAGAAAAGTAGCAGCAGAATCGCCGCAACATATACCGTCATGCAAAATTCCTGCACCTGCGTTTTGGGGTTTACCCGTTCAAATATCTTTGGCAATATGCCATTCTCGGCCATGGCGTAAAACACGCGGGGGTTTGAGAGTATGTATACATTCACGTATGCCAGCACAGACAGGAACATGAGCAGTGACGTTATCTTGTATCCTACCGTGCCAAACACAACACCGGCCATCGTGGCTGCGAGTACGTTTGTCTGTTGCAGCCCACCAAACCCCAGTACCTTGTAATAGGCAAAATTGATCGCCATATACAATACGATCACCGTACCCATTCCCCAGAATATTGCTCGTGGTATGTTGCGTTTCGCATCCTGAATGTCGGCGCCAAAGTTTATGGTGAGCGCATACCCGGTATAAGTAAAGAACACGGGGATCAGGCACAGCCCGAATGCGGTTACGATATTTCCCTGCATCGGGATAATGGTGTTAACTGCAGGCGGAAGATCATGTTTAAATATGGCAGTGCATAGAAGCACGATCATTGTCACCTTAAAGATCGTAAGCAGATTTTGCAATCGGGCACTGGTTTTTATGCCGAGGTAGTTCACAACGTAAAGTATAAGTACCGAGGAGATCGTAATGATCTTGACACCCGTATCATTTTGTAAGCTGGGTGGCATCAGTATTGGGTTGATGTATTCAGAACCTATGAGTGCAACTGCTGCGATAGAAGCTATGTTTGCAAGCGCAAGTACCCATTCCACCATAAAGGCAAGTGCAGGGTGATAGCAAAAGGAGAGCGTCTTGTAAAAGCCTCCTGCATTCGGATACCGGGCGCCTATCTCTGCGAATGTCAGGGCGCCGCAAAGGCTCACTATGCCACCGAATATCCATGCCCCAAAGAACAGCCATTCATTGCCTGCCTTTATCGCGACAACACTGGGCGCCTTAAAGATGCCCATGCCGATGACGAGGCTTATCACGATCATCGTAAGGTCAAACCGGCTCAGTCGGGGCTTAATGCTCATTCTTTCAGATTAGGTACTGAAAGTAATAAAAGTTGGGGATTGGAATGACTTATTGTAGCGATGGCCGGGCGTTTCTTTGTGTTGGTGAACTCCAGGCGAAACACGACTCAACTCTTCCCGCCCGCAGGATGAAACATCTCCTCCAGCATCCCGAACAGTTCCGGGTGATGTTCCTTCAGTTTTTCCGGCTGCTCAAAAAAGTACTCGGCAACTACTGCGAAAAACTCAGCTTCGTTCGTAGTTCCATAAAGGTTGATATCTGAATGACCCCGCTCCTTCATTTCTCCTATCGTTTCCCGCACCAGCTTCGCCCATGGTATCAGCTGAGGCCGCGCCAACAGATATTCGGGGATACCATCGGTAGCGCCATCGGCCTTGTCCAGCAGATGGGCAAATTCATGCAATACTGTATTATGTCCGTCAGTTGAAGACGCAAATGATGCCCGTAGTGATGGCTTAGACAATATCATCTCCCGGTGCATGGCTCCGTCACCTACCATACCCAGTACATCGCGATTAGGCCCATCTTGCCCGAAATCGCGGTTGAAAGACTCCGGGTATAACAGCACCTCCGAAATGTTGTTGTATTTCCAGTCAGGGAAAGAAAAGATCAGCATGATGGCACCAGAGGCGACCAAAATGCGATCGAGGTCATCTATGTCCACACCAACACCCCTGATCTTTACATTGGCCAGAAAATCCTTAACACGGGCCTCAAAAAGCGCCTTGCCTGCATCATCCAATTTTTTGTAGAAAGGCACATTGTCTGTGAGGAGTTGCGTCGCATCGGGAGGAAGTGCCGTTTCAGCAAGCATCTTTTGCCGTCGGCGATTCCGGGCGTACCAAATGATATTAGCAAGAACTAATACGGCCGCTACTATTATCATCCGATATTCCTTTAAGAGCATTATCGGCTGTTATTTTCTACTGCAAGTACGGTCTTAAGGTTCAGGTCATGCGCGGCACGCATCACTGCAACAATATTATCGGCGGTCGCCTGCTTGTCTGCGTTGATCACTACTGTAGGCTCTGCATCCTGGGACTTGGCGATTGCCCCCGAGATGAAAGCCTTCAGAGAGTCCAATGGGACAGGTCGTGTGCCGACAAAAAACTCCTGCTTATCATTAACCGAAACAACAACCGTTTGCTTTGCCTTCGTATCGCTCTTTGCCTTGGGTATGCTCAGCTTCACCACATTCGGATTGGCAAGGGTAGAGATAATAAGGAAGAACAGCAGCAGAATGAACAGTATGTCATTCAGTGCAGAAGAGTGCCCTTGCGGATCGTGTGGTAAACGTCTCTTTATTTGCATTTCTTCTTAGTTGGTTGTATCCTGTATGAAGTCGAGAAATTCGGCCGATGCGGCTTCTATCCGATTGACGTTTTTACCCACTTGTGTGTTCAGATAAGCATAGCCCATATAGGCCAACAAGCCAATGATAAGGCCGGTTGCTGATGTCACCATTTTGGTATAGATACCTCCGGCAATGGTCTCCAGTGAAAAACCCTGGTGCTGGACATTAAAGAAAAGAATGATCATGCCCGCAATGGTACCGAGGAAACCAAAAATTGGTGCTATGCCGGCTATGGTAGAAAGCACAGATAGGTTCTTTTCCAGTTGGTATACTTCCAGCCTGCCTGTATTCTCCATAGACTTCTCAATATAATCTATGGGCTTGCCCATGCGGCTCACGC
>CAINOM010000489.1 GCA_903851455.1 uncultured Bacteroidota bacterium
CGAGAACGCACCTAACTATATTTTCGAAAAAGCCGATATTACCGATGCACCACAAATTGAAAGCCTGTTCAAAAAGTATGGTTTCGACGGGGTCATTCACCTTGCTGGCGAAAGCCACGTAGATCGTTCTATCACTGACCCAAACGCCTTTATTCAAACCAATGTAATGGGCACGGCCAACCTGCTCAATGCAGCACGTGCCGCATGGAAAGGCAATTTCGAAGGCAAGCGTTTCTACCATGTCTCTACCGATGAAGTATACGGTTCACTGGGCGCAGAAGGTTTCTTTCTTGAAACAACCCCTTACGATCCGCAATCGCCTTATTCAGCCTCCAAGGCCGCTTCAGATCACCTGGTACGCGCCTACGGCAACACCTACGATCTGCCTTTTGTGATCACTAACTGTTCTAACAATTACGGTCCTAACCACTTCCCTGAAAAACTGATTCCACTCTTCATCAACAATATTTGCAACAACAAGCCCTTGCCTGTTTATGGAGATGGTAAGTACACGCGCGATTGGCTTTATGTTGTAGACCATGCCCGCGCTATCGATATGGTTTATCATGGCGGCAGAAATGGCGAAACCTATAACATTGGCGGCTTTAATGAGTGGCAGAATATCGAGCTGGTAAAGTTGCTGTGCAAAGAAATGGACGAGAAGCTTGGCCGCACACCCGGAGAGTCCGAAAAACTGATCACCTATATCAAGGATCGTCCCGGCCATGACCGCCGTTACGCTATTGATGCCAATAAGATCAATAAAGAACTGGGCTGGTATCCTTCCGTTACATTTGAAGAAGGCCTCAGTAAAACCATAGATTGGTACCTGGCTAATGAAGAGTGGCTCAACCACGTTACATCAGGCAATTACCAAAAATATTACGAAACGCAATACACCAATAGATAATGAAAGGAATCATCTTGGCTGGAGGCTCAGGCACTCGCTTATATCCGCTTACCATTGCAGTCAGCAAACAGCTCATGCCTGTGTACGACAAGCCGATGGTTTATTATCCATTGTCTACATTGATGCTCGCGGGTATCAACGAGATACTCATTATCACAACTCCGGAAGACCAGCCAGCGTTTAAGAAGCTGTTGGGCGATGGATCCGCTATTGGTTGCCGGTTCGAATACATCGTTCAGCCGCGCCCGGAGGGCCTCGCACAGGCATTTATTCTCGGTGCAGACTTTATCGGCAAAGACCCCGCAGCACTGGTGCTTGGTGATAATATATTCTACGGCTCTGGCATGGGCACCTTGCTCAAGAAAAAAGCAAACCCCGATGGGGCAGTGGTTTTCGCCTACCAGGTTCAGGATCCTGAAAGGTATGGGGTAGTGGAGTTCGACAAAAGCAACCGTGTCCTCAGCATCGAAGAAAAGCCCGAAAAGCCTAAATCAAATTACGCGGTTCCGGGCCTCTACTTTTACGACAATGATGTTGTGGCCATCTCAAAGGCTATCAAGCCATCGCACCGTGGTGAGCTCGAAATAACCGACGTGAACAGGGTATACCTCGAAAAAGGAAAGCTGGAAGTTGGCGTCCTCGACCGCGGCACAGCCTGGCTCGATACCGGCACATTCGACTCCCTTATTGAAGCCGGCGAATTTATCGAAGTAATTGAAAAGCGTCAGGGCCTCAAGATCGGTTGTATCGAAGAGATCGCCTACCGCAATGGCTGGATCGGTGACGAGCAAATGGAAAAGCTCGCCGCCACCTACATGAAGAGCGGCTACGGCGCGTATCTAAAGAAGCTTATTGGCCACATTTAGGAATACCGCGTACATTTCTCGCTCCTGCCTGTAAGGACGCATTTTCCACTCGCGCGTTCGCTGCATTCATAAGTAGCTGCGGTCAATTTTTTCAGAAAAGCGAAATTGGAATTTTCTTCCTCAGGGGGATTTGCTATGCCACTACCATAAAGCAATGACAACCCATTGGTGATTAATACCATTTAGACATCTAAATTTGGTATGATTTTTGC
>CAINOM010000490.1 GCA_903851455.1 uncultured Bacteroidota bacterium
AGTCTTTCTTATCGAAATACTCGTTGGCCTTTGTGAGCTTATAATTAACATCGCTGCTTTTACGGATCTTTTCGAATCCGCCACAGGAAGTAAGCGTTACCACAACAAGCGATAAATACAATAAACTCCTAAAGTGTAATTGCATATGGGGACGCAAATATATTGAAAAAACGGGTTTTTTTGCAGGTGAAAAAGTTAAAAAGAGCTACCGTTTGTAAAAAAACGGCAAATGTATATAGGGATTGTGCATTCGTCGCTCGCTGCAGCGCCTGATGAGGAGCAGATCGTGATTTGACTTAACTGCACCCCTGATGTACATTTGCAACCATATTCAACAAATAATGAGCGAAGAAAGATCACTGAATTTCCTGGAAGAAATTATAGAAAATGACATTGAGACGGGTGCGAACGATGGGCGGGTGCATACCCGGTTCCCCCCTGAACCCAATGGTTACCTGCACATAGGCCATGCTACCTCTATTTGCCTCAATTTTGGACTGGCTAAAAGATATAATGGCAAGTGCAACCTGCGTTTTGACGATACTAACCCGGTAACAGAGGAGACAGAATATGTGGAGAGCATAAAGAACGATATCAAGTGGCTGGGCTTTACCTGGGACAATGAGTTTTATGCATCAGATTATTTTGAACAACTGTATGACTTCGCCGTAGCCTTAATCAAGAAAGGGCTGGCTTATGTAGACGACAGCTCTGCCGAAGAAATAGCCGCAACAAAAGGTTCGTTGGTGACACCGGGCATCAACAGCCCTTACCGCGAACGTTCGATCGAAGAAAACCTGCAATTGTTTGCAGATATGCGTGCCGGTAAGTATAAAGATGGGGAGAAGACCCTGCGCGCGAAAATAGACATGGCGCATCCCAATCTATTGCTGCGTGATCCGCTTATGTATCGCATAAAGCACGAGCACCATCACCGCACAGGTGATAAGTGGTGCATATACCCCATGTATGACTACGCACATGGCCAGAGTGACAGCATTGAGCAAATCACGCATTCCATTTGTACCCTGGAGTTTATACATCATCGTCCATTATACGATTGGTTTATCGCCAACCTCGGTATATTCCCGTCGCACCAATATGAGTTTGCGCGCCGTAACCTCACTTATACGGTTATGAGTAAGCGCAAACTGCTGCAGCTGGTAAATGAAAACCATGTATCCGGCTGGGATGATCCGCGTATGCCTACTATAAGTGGTATGCGCCGCAGGGGATATACGCCCGAAGCACTCAGGCAGTTTTGCGATACAATAGGTATTGCCAAGAGAGAGAATATTACCGACATAAGTATGCTGGAGTTCTGTGTGCGCGAGCACCTGAACAAAACAGCTAACAGGGTGATGGCAGTTCTTGACCCGGTGAAACTGGTGATCACTAATTATCCCGCAGGACAGGAAGATATTTTTGAGGTTGAAAACAACCCCGAAGATCCGAACGGTGGTACCCGTAAAGTGCCGTTCAGCAGTGAGCTCTGGATAGAGCGGGAAGATTTTATGGAGGAGGCTCCGAAGAAATTCTTCAGGCTGGCGCCCGGTAACATGGTACGGCTGAAGGGCGCATTCATAGTGAAATGCGAAGGCTGTAAGAAAGACGAAAGCGGAAATATCACCGAGGTATATTGCACCTACCTTCCGGAAAGTAAAAGCGGCAATGACACAAGTGGACTGACTGTAAAAGGTACCATACACTGGGTGAGCGTAGCTCATGCAAAAACGGCCGAAGTACGTATGTATGACCGTTTGTTCCGTGTCGAGGACCCATCCAGCGAAGAAGGTAACTTTAAAGATTACATTAACCCGGATTCTATGCAGATCATTCCATCAGTATACATAGAGCCCGGGCTTGCTAATGCCATGCCCGGAGACCGTGTTCAGTTTATGAGGAAAGGCTATTTCTGCGCAGACACGGAAAGCACGCGGGATAAGCTTGTTTTTAATCGCACAGTAACGTTGAAAGATGCCTGGGCTAAAGAAGTGAAAAAACGCTAAGCTCTGTGCCGCGATGCAGGGAATAAACGTTCATCTACCATAAGCATTTTTTCGGCGATGATTTTTACTTTCTTGAATTCACTGTGCGATGGGTTCAGAAGATAATTGTGTTCATCAGTCATTAGCACTGATGGTACTTTTAGTGCCAGGTACTGGTTTGATCTGATGAATTCGTCTCCAATCTTCTTAAGGCTATCGGGGGGCGGATTGGTCTGCCAGTCGTTTGGAAGTTTGTCCGGCGGGCATGTTTGTATGTTATTGTCGGGAATATCAATGGTCACCATACAATAAAAGCCGGGTTTAGGCACTTTCCCGCGATGCACTACCGTTTCCAGCAGGGCCAGTGCGCCGCTCTGAGAGGTATATACCATATATACATCCTTGCTGTTCCATCTACTGCCAAACAATGCGGCTCCTTTACCGGAAAGGTCCCTGATAAACGCGCATTCACTGATACGATATACGATCATCAGGCAAAAATTCCATATTGTATCCTTCCCAGTTCATCCATTATCATTCCTATGCCCAGTGAGGTATCTAAAAACGCTTTAGGCTTTTTGTTGCCAAACGGTAATAACACGGTATTCATCCATTCCTTAAAATCATCCATTGAGCCAAATACTTCCTCGCCTCTGCTATAGAGCTTCGCCATTTCTATCATGCGTTCCGATTGTTCCTGGGATAGCTTTTGCTGGGGTGAATATCTGCGCAAGGTCCTGTCTGATGTGTGAACAATAGCTGCCATTTCAGTCAAGGTGAGGTCTGCCATTTCCATCAGGTGGGTCATTACTTGTTTGGGTATTCCCGTTCTTATTATGTTTATAAGATCGTTGTCATTTTTTATTTCTGCAAATGCTCGTTTCCCATCCATCCCCATTAGCCCTATCATGCGTGTTGACGAGGGGAGTGGAGCTGTATACCCATAAGCATACAATGGTTCTGATGCTATGCCGGTGATATTATCTTCTTCTGCACTTGCATATCCCGTTTTCTTAACGGGCTTATGTTGCCTTTTGCTGGTTGATTCCTGTTTATTCGCCATATCCTGCAATTTGACCACAAGTTACGGACATTTGTCCGGTTCGGAAAATTTATTTTCCCGCTATCATACTTATCTCCACATTCACGCCTTTAGGCAATCCGGATACTTGCACTGTTTCGCGGGCCGGGGGCAACTCCTTGAAATAGCTACCGTAGACTTCATTGACATTTGCAAACTGTCCCATATCCATCAGGAAGATGGAGGATTTCAGCACATTAGCAAAGGTCATCCCTGCTTCAGTTAATATAGCCTCAAGGTTTTTCATAACCAGGACCGTTTCCGCTTTAATGTCGCCCTGTACCAGGGTGCCGGTTTTGGGGTCAAGCGCAATCTGCCCGGAGATGAACAAAATGTTACCGAACTGTGCCGCCTGGCTATAAGGCCCTATTGGGGCAGGTGCATTGTCTGTACGAATGATTTTCTTTTCCATGCCTGCAAAAGTAATACGCTCCTTACATTTGCACACTATTTTATCGAACGGAGTTCCATCCGGCCTTTAAAATGACACTATTTTCGGATGAAATACATATTACATATCGATACTTCCACCGATACAGGGATAATTGCGATCAGCAGTAATGGTCAAGTGCTGTCGTATTTATATACAGAAGAAACGCGCAACCATGCGGGTGTCATAAACAATATGATAACTGAGGTTGCTAACAAGATTAATATTTCCCTGGAGCAAATAAGTGCAGTAACCGTATGCGCTGGCCCGGGTTCATACACCGGGCTAAGAATTGGTCTCGCCACTGCAAAGGGTCTTTGCTATGCGTTGGACAAGCCACTTATGCTTGACAACAAGCTGGCTTTGTTAGCATATAGGGCTCGTCAGCAGCATCCGTCGCAGGCACAATATATCTCGTTGTTGGTCGCCCGGGAAAAGGAGTATTTCGTCAGTGTTTATGGCGAAGATATGACCAGTATAATTGAGCCGCAGCATGTGACCGAAGATCAGCTGAAAGGCCTGATCAGAAAGGATGTACAGACATACATCATTGCAGACGCCCCTGAAAATGTTATTGAAAATTTACACATCAGCGATCTGAAGATTGACCGGGATACAAAAACAGACCTGATTTCGTGGTCTTTTTACAGTTTTGAGAAATATAATTGTAATCATTTTGTAAATTTAATGGAAGCGGAGCCTTTCTACCTGAAGCAAGTTTATACACATAAGTGATTGATAGATAACCATCCATCTATTTTTACTCGTAATCTATGATTATTTTAACGCTGTGTTAACATTTTTTACAAATAATATGTGTTTCATATCGCTTTAAATGCGTATGTTTGCAAAAATATTCATATAGTTTATATTATAGGGATAGGGGAAACAATTTTTTTAATCAAATCGTAAATTTTAATTAATGGAAACGACAGTATCAGCAAACACTCTGGTAATTCGGAAAAGCGAAGGTTCTAGCGAACACATCAAGTTGGACTACGTAGCAGTGAAGAACGCAGCTATGACTTTGAGGGCCATCAATCACAAGCTGCGCCAGCAGATCATCAAGTTGCTTGAAGAGAACAAACGCATGAATGTTACAGACATTTATGTAAAATTGCGTTTGGAGCAGTCAGTAGCATCACAGCATCTTGCTATCCTGCGTCGTGCAAACATCGTGATCACTGAGCGTGATGGTAAATTCATCCACTATGCTTTGAATCACGCCCGCATTGCAGCAGTTGCTAAGTTCGTAAACGAACTGGTTCATTCAGAAGAAAGCGGCAACTAATCAATAGCCTGAAAAATCAAGTAAATAAGAAAGCCCCGGATCCCGGGGCTTTCTTATTTTAGGTCAATGCTCC
>CAINOM010000491.1 GCA_903851455.1 uncultured Bacteroidota bacterium
CTGTATCCGTTTGTTATTCTGGCAGCCCTTTCGGTTTTAGTGTATGCGTCATGTAAGAAGCCCATCCATTCCAACGCGCCCACGCCTAACAACGTAAGGCTGCACAGCTACACAGCTACCACCAAGGTAAATACAGTTGTGCCTGTGCCAATTGCGGACACTATTAACGACAACTACACATTCACTTACGATGCGAACGGCCGTGTATCGCAGATATTATACACAACAAATGATCTGCTCTACCCAAACAATCAAAGGAGTGAAACGATCACCTTCACTTACGTAAATGATACGGTGGTTAAGACCATCATGACTGTACCGCTGAATACTTTTTACCATACTACTTTCGAGATCGACACCTTCCTGTTAAACGGTCAGGGCCTGATCACTACTACTTACGAGCCAAACCACATCACCAATTATCAGTATTACGGCCAGCTTATAGACAGGCAGTCAGAGACTTACTATCATAATGCCCCGATAGGAACCAGCTCAGTCACCACCACCACTACGATCAGCGAAGAGCGCACGTACAACTCTGACAACGGTGACTTCCTTAACTATTCGTTCAATGGCATTCTTACCGCCACTTTCCCTAGCCAGATGACGGTTGTTCCTTACGCAATGCGGGATTACTGGGAATTCCCGACCCTGCCAGGTGCAACGATCTACACCGCAGCCGCTCATCCCGACCTGCTCGACCTTTATAGCGTATATACACAGCATGGTGGCCTCTCTACCTATACTGATCAGCTAAGTGGTTATTCCGAATTTCCACTGACGGTATTTGCGGTAGATACAGCTAACGATACAGCTTATTGCCGTTATCCCGGCAACAACATCTATCCCAACCAAACGTATACATTCTACACCACAATGGCCAACAGGATAGGCGATTACCTGCAGCTTAACTCCTACACAAAATGGGGTAATAACGTGTATCGTAATAACCACCTGGTGAAGTCTATCATTAACTCAGGCTATACCACTACGCTCACATACAATATCGACGCTTACAGCAAAGTGACCCAGATCACCGCTAAGATCGTTGACAGCGTAGCCAATACCTGGACCACCACTTACAACCTTCAGTACGAGAGCTTCCCATAAGGCAATTGCTAAGTTAAGGATGAACGACCCCGAAAGGGTCGGATATCTATAGAATATATGAGCAAAAAAATGACGATGCTGAAGATATCGCATGTTCCGGCTCTGAGAAAGATTCCGTTTTTCCTTAGATCATTGACCTTATCCATAGCTGGTTATTGAGAAGCCTCCCTATTAGTCGGGCCCCTGTTATCAGGGTATCTTATTGCACTATAAGTGAGGTCATTACCAATTGGCTTAACTTTGTCAAAGAATACCAATTGGATTAAACCCAAGCTGGAAAATAGCCCCGATCTTTAGGGCGGGGAAGAGACTAATAAGGCTTTAGCCCAAATAGTAAATGCCGGTGATTTTCGTTCAGATGGTATTAAAAAGCAAGGACATCTTATGGAAACGATAGTAAATAAAGTTGCGGAGAGTGGCATAGTGACATTAGACCTTGCTCCCTACATTCCCGCCGAAACCAGCCTTGCCACATTCGATCTCAAGCCCTTTCTGTTCAGGGAAATGATCTTGAAGGAAAAGGACTATCGAGCAGCCCTCCAGACCCACGACTGGGCCCAGTATGAAGGCAAGAACGTAGCCATATTTTGTAGTGTAGATGCTATTGTACCTGTTTGGGCATACATGCTTACCGCATCTTACCTGCAGCCCGTAGCAGCGTCAATATACTTTGGCTCTACAGACGAAATGATCAAGGCAATGGTGATGCAGCGCATTTGCAGCATAGACACCTCCGAATATGCCGACAAACGGGTCGTAATAAAAGGCTGCGGCGATACCCCTATACCAGATGCTGCATATGTTATGATCACGCATCATCTCCGCCCCGTTGCCAAGTCTATTATGTATGGAGAGCCATGCTCTACAGTGCCGATATACAAAGCCCCAAAAGCGTCAAACCCCTAAAGGCGCTTAGCTGGAAGATATAGCCTTCGGCTGTATAACTAATTTGAGCTTTTTGCTATTTCATTAGGACAAAAAAAACAGGATAGTTATCACGCTATCCTGTTTTTGAAATGATGTTGAGAAAATATTTTTTGCTGAAAGCAATATTCAGCAGTGAAGTCCCCTTTAGGAGTGTGGAGTTTTACTTGCTCTCCAATCGCACCACAGGCACGATCATTTCCTCCAGCGATATGCCGCCATGCTGGAAGGTATTCTTATAATAGTTCACAAAGTGGTTGTAGTTGTTGGGGTAGCAGAGAAACACATCGCCCTTGGCAAATATAAAAGTAGAACTTACATTGGGTCGTGGCAAGCCAGCAAATTTCGGATCGCGGAAGGCTAGTACATCGCGCTCTTCATACTGCAGGTTGCGGCCGTGTTTGTAGCGCAGGTTAGCAGTTGTAGCGCGGTCACCCACGCATTTGCTTGGTGTTTTCACCCGGGTGCTGCCATGGTCGGTGGTTAGCAGTACCTGTATGTTCTTATCCGCTATCTTGCGCAGCGCACGGTGCAGCGGTGAGTGCTCAAACCAGCTCACTACCAGTGAGCGGTATGATATTTCGTCTCCCGCCAGCTCTTTCAGCACTTCCATTTCTGTGCGGGCGTGCGAGAGCATGTCCACGAAGTTGTAAACGATAACGGTGAGGTCGTTCGAAAGGCAGTTATGAATATTATCCTCCATCGACTTGGCGTCGTCATTATTGGTGATCTTTATATACTGCGTCTTTAGATTGTCCAGCTTCAGATGCTTAAGTTGGTTCCTCAGGAATTTCTCTTCGTGGAGATTCTTGCCGCCTTCTTCGTCATCATTTTTCCACTCCAGCGGGAAGTGTGCTTCGATGTCTATGGGCAGCATGCCGGCAAAGATCGCGTTACGGCAATACTGGGTTGCCGTAGGCAAAATGCTGTAAAACTGGTCTTCATCGACAATGCGGAAAGACTCGGAAAGCGCCGGCTGTATGGCTTTGAAGTGGTCAAGGCGAAGATTGTCAATCACCACCAGGAAGGTAGGCTTGCCCTGCTTGAGATACGGTGCCACCTTTTTCTCAAACACCTTGTGCGACATGAGAGGTCCCTTTTCGCCATTGTCCTTTATCCAGTTAGCATAGTTCTTGGAAATGTACTTGAAGAACTCTGTGTTCGCCTCTGTCTTCTGCGATTGCAGCACTTCCATCATTTCCTCGCTGTTGCTCTTGTCCATTTCCAGCTCCCAGTATACCAGCTTTTTGTACAGGTCTTTCCACTCTTCGTGGTTGGGGTTTGAGCTCAATGCCATGAACAGGTTGCGAAAATCCTGCTGGTAAGCGGTGGTGGTCTTTTCTGATACCAGGCGTTTGCTGTCCATTATTTTCTTCAGTGAAAGCAGCACCTGGTTCGGGTTCACCGGTTTTATGAGGTAGTCGGTGATCTGCGCGCCCAGTGCATCTTCCATGATGTTCTCCGCCTCGTTCTTGGTGATCATCACCACAGGCAGTTGCGGCAGCATTTCCTTTATTTTGGCCAGTGTTTCCAGGCCGGTAAGGCCGGGCATGCTCTCGTCAAGCAGCACCACGTCTACAATTTTATCTTTCAGCAATTCCAGCGCATCATGGCCATTACTAAGCGGTGTTACTTCATAACCTTTATTTTTCAGGAAGAGTATCTGCGACTTCAATGAGTCTATCTCGTCGTCCACCCATAGTATTTCCCCTTGTGTGCTCATATTGTGTGTGTTTGTTTTAGATTGAAGATAAAAGTATTACAAATAGCATTCCGCGATAGGTAGGGGAGACTGGTTTAACGGAAAATTAGAAGTTGTATCTTTTGGATAAACGTGCATAAGCTATTAGTATTGCATAAGGAAAGTTAAATACCATGCCGCCAATAATAAGAAGAGCGAAAATAGAAGATTGCCCCCGCATGCTGGAACTGGTCAATGAACTGGCGGTGTATGAGCGCGCCCCTCACGAAGTGACGGTTTCTGCCGACCATTTTGCTGATAGTGGCTTTGGGCCAAACCCGGTATGGTGGGCATTCGCTGCAGAAGAAGATGGCATCATCAATGGTTTTGCGCTCTACTACATACGTTATTCCACATGGAAGGGACAAAAAATGTACCTGGAAGACATCATTGTCACAGAAGCTGCGCGGGGCAAGGGATTAGGTGCATTGCTCATGGATGCGTTGATAACAGAGGCAAAAGAGAAAGGTTTTAAAGGAATAACCTGGCAGGTACTCGAATGGAATGAGCCTGCGCTTAATTTTTACCGGAAATACAATACTCGTTTCGACGGGGAATGGGTGAATGCAATGCTCGATTTTTGATCAGGATATTAGGATAATTGGAGCTGCGAGGCGATTTTCAAATTTTCAAATCATCACATTTTCAGATTACCGTATCCTCAACTGGTCGTCATTCCTATCTGCTGATGGACATCTGTAGGAAGTAAAATTAAACGACACGCTAAACTCAGCGACTATATATTGATCCATGCTGGCCGTATTGCCGCGCTGCTTGCCTGCAATACCGAAAGTGCTGCCCTGGGTTACCTCTCCGGAGCGATCCTGAAGGGCTAAAGCCACTGAGTTTTTCTTGAATTGATCTGAACCTACATAAGTAGAGCTTACATCATCGATGTGGTCAGTGGTAGTAAGCCGGTCCGCGATCTCGATGGTAATGTTTACACCCCCTATTACCCAGTATTTGATACCAATGCCCAAGGGAAAACATGCCGCCATGGTGCCATACTTCCTGCCGCTATAGGCGCTTGTATTCTGGCCTTCCGTTCCCAGGGGCTGCAGGGCATATTTTTGACCATTGTAGGTGGTGTATGGACTATAGTAAAATGCACCGATGCCGCCCGTGAGATAAGGAGTAAACCTATGAGAAGGATCGCCGGTCACAAAACCGAAAAAGTTAAATTCAGCCTGTAATCCGCCTTCAAATATCTGGCTGCTAAAATTCAGGTTACGCGTCTTGTCATACAGATCTGTATTGAACTTGTCATCATAGCTTACATGTGTAAGGGTTATTTCTCCCTTAAGAGCTATATACATATTCATACGCTTGCGCAGGTACATACCGGCGCTTGGATGAATAGTTTGCAGCCCATAGTTTTCATTTAGATCGCCAAAATACTGCGAGCCACCAGCGGAAAGACCCAACTCAATTGCGGTAAAATACTTCTGCGCCTGCACCTGTGTTGAAGATGAGGCTGATATGAATAATATAATTATTGTAAGTGTTCTGCGGATTTGTACCATTACGTCTACGAAACGCCAAAAGTAGTTTTTTATTGCGTTACTTGGTTTTTAGCCGGGCCAATTACCGTTCCGCCTATGCAGCGTGCTTGTGGTTGATCTTGGTATAAGAATACCGGATAGAGTCGCCCACTTTAGTAAAGGTGACTTCTACTTCTTCCAGTGTAAAAAGGCTTTTTATGCTATGTGCAAAATTCCTAAGCGCATTTGCCAGCCTTGTCAGCTTTCCCGATCTGTGTTTTATTGCTACGGTCGTCATAACGAGCAGATTTATAACTTTGATGTTATAAATCTAATGCCAACTATGTGCCGGCTTCAGCAAAAGATGCGTTAAAATGATATGAATATGCTCATTTTAACGATTTCTTCGAGCTATGCACCGTTGCGCGGTGGAAAATTTGCTCGCGTTGCTGTTTATGCCACCTGTTTCTGGTGAACTTTAGTATAGGTATAGCTCTTTGTGCTGCCTTCTTCTTTAAAAGTTACCTCTACTTCTTCCGGTTCGAAAAGGCTGGCCACTTTGCGTCCCAGTTTTTTAAAAAAGCTGTTTTGTCCTGCTGTGGCGCTGTTTTTCGGCAGTTTTATATTATTTTCGGGCTTCATAATAATAGCTGTTTTGATAAGGAAATAGATTCTTAATAATATAATAACGAAGTTTCCTTTATTTTATTATTGTAATCAGTGTAAAACTAA
>CAINOM010000492.1 GCA_903851455.1 uncultured Bacteroidota bacterium
AAAAACAATGCAGGCGGTGTAGCAGTACGCCGCCTGTTTTTGCTAAAGCAAAAAAAATACCGACTATGAAAAAGATATTTTTGGCAGCCTTGATGGCAGTGACTTTTGCAGGTTGTCATGCACAGGATGGAGGAACTAAGAAAGACATTTCATCTCGCCGGGATACAACGGTGCAGAATAAACCACACGAGAGCTGGAAAGTGAACAAGCGCTATGATGATAACGGCAACCTTACAGGCTACGACAGCACCTATTCGTGGTCGTACTCCGGTAACGGGGTATCAAACAGTGATGCCGGTGCAGACAGCATGCTGAATGTGTTCAGGCAGCAGTTCAACGGGTTTCCTTCTTTCTTCCCGCAGGGTTTCGGCGCGGCGTTTAGGAACGACAGTTTGTTTTTCCACGGATTCAACAGCCCGGGCGAGCTAATGCAAAAATGGGGAGACAACTTTTTTGATATGGGCAAAATGATGCGACGGCTGGACTCTCTGGGCAGCTCCCTGTTTGATGACAATTTCCCCGGCATGGAAACAAAACCAAAATCATCGATTCACAATGGATACCGTTTATAACATAGTAGTGAGCATCCGCACGATGCAGGGGATGATGGAGACTGGTAAATTTTACCTGGGTGCAGACGAAGATTTTGCGCAAAGCGTATTTGACAACCTGGAGGGCGACCTTACCGCCGATGATGATGTGCTGATACGCGTAGACCTGGAAAAGAAAGAAAGCAACATGCTGCCGGTGCGGCTGAAACGAATATGCTGCACGCTGAACCAATATGCGCACAATTGCAAAATAATAACGCGCGACGTCTTTAAATTCTTTGCCCTGGAACAATGATCACCTATCGGCAGGAACAAATAAATGATCTTACCTAATGGAGCTAAACGCAGAAACAAATATCCTTTACGGTTTATTGCTTTTGGCACCTGCACGGCCGCGCTATATTATTTGCTGGAAATACTAAATGGACTTTTCGGGTTCTATCATTATCCACATTGATTTATGCGCAAATGCCATAGCGCATTTTCAAATTTCCGAATTTTCAAATTATTTCCGCTTCAGCCATCCCGTCACGCTCATACGCTGCCGGTTAGCCACCGCTACTTCGTGCTCCAGTATATCGCTCTGGAAGAATATAGCTTTTTGATTGGTAGGGAGGATCTCCTGTGTGGTCTCATCATCGTTATGTATGATCAGCTGGCCGCCATCGGCCACTACCCAGTTCTCATTCAGGTAGGTCATCATGGAGTATTTGCGGTTGTAGTCGTTTTTGAACTGGTCCTTGTGCCTGATGTAGCCTGTGCCCTCCTCATAGAGTGCATAATGGAACTCGCAGCTGTTGATGCCGGTAAAGCAGGTCTTATTGAGATGGCCGGTAAACTCCTTTATCATGTCCAGGAACTCCATCTCAGCAAGGTTCTTCGTTTTGCTGTCTATCCAGCAGGTCTTGTCGCCACGTATCTTCTGGGTTTTATCTTTTACCGCTATGTTGCCTATACCGGCCTTTTCCATACGGCTATCCCGGTTCAGCCTGTGAATATTCTGCAGCAATGCTGCGGCAAGTGGAAGACTCAGAAAAGATTCAGATATGCCGATCTTATTCGTAATAAACCCCTCGATCAACTCCTCGAATTTCGCCTCCATTATCTCTAAAGGTAGTCTTTATTCGGTAGGATGGCCCAAAAATAAAGATTTGACTAGAACGTGTAACGGAATAATGGTACCGGGAAAAAGCCCTGCTGGTAGTTATTTACGATGCGGTTTGTGCGCACATCATAGGTCTGGTTGAAGATGTTTTTGTGGTTGGTGATGTTCTCCAGGTCCAGCGAAAACTCCATGGTGCTCCTCCTGTATTCCTTGCGGAATGATATCTTGAAGTCTGTGCGGAAATAACCGCTCTGCTGCACGGAGTAGGCCAGCTGATCATAATACTCGGCTGCGCCTGCCACCTGCGATGCTGCCAGGTTTATCGGTGTCAGGTACTTGCCCCCTATTGCCGATGTTTTGATATTGAGTGCCAGTATACTACCCTTGTGCCCGACTTTAAATTCCTTGCCGGCGAGCACATTGGCCACATAGCCGGTATTGAATGCAGTATTGCGCTCTATGCCATCGCTCCCTTTATATCTCGAATCGATCAGCGAGCCGGTGATGAGAAAGTAAAAGCCATTGCTCAGGAAATGCTCTACCGTGAGCTCTGCACCATAGTTGGTACCTGTGCCCTTGTTCACCAGGCTGTCTTTGTTATCAAGGTTGAAATCCGCGCCGGAGTTAAGCGTAGAGAAAGAGGAAGGGCTCGCGGTAACCGGTACTTTGTTGATGTACTGGTAGTAGCTCTCTATTTTTATACGCATGTTCTTGGTCACATTCAGATCATAGGACAATACGATGTGCTGGCTTTGCGTGAACCCCATATTCTTGTTTGTCAGCGCCACGCCTGTGGCGGTAGGTGTCTGTATAAAGTAGTCATAGACATTCTGCGCCTGGTTGTGCACGCCCAGCCCCAGGCTGATGGCATTGCGTGTGTTGATATTGTAACGCAGGCCAGCCCTTGGCTCTGCGGCAAAACTATTGTTGAGGTCCAGCAACTGAAAATGCATGCCGGCTACAAAAGAAAAATCTTTGTTGAAACGATGCTTCCATTGCATGTACGCCTGCTCCAGGCCCATATCGCCCGTCTGGTCGGCATATACCCTGTCGGGCATGCCCGGGGCCATATCCTTGAATGCCACGTGAAAGCTCGTATTGTCATAGTTCACGCCGGCCTGTATATTATTCTTCGCGCTGAATTTGTGCAAGTACGACCATTGCAGCGTCACTTTGTTAGTAGTGAAATCACCCGAAGCATTAGGATATACCGACTGATCTATGTTGCTTATGGAGTCGGCCCTGTATCGCTGATAAGTCGTGCAATAGCCTAGCAGTACCTTGGTTGATGACCGCTCAGATATCTGGTGGTCGTAGACCAATCCATTGATCGTAGTAGCGAACCTGCTTCTTTGATTCGAGAAGGGATTACCGCCATACAGATCCGGCTTGGTAGTATCCACATCCTTACCCAGGAAATCGGCCTTGCTGATACCCATAATGCCAAAGAAAGAAAGTTTGCTGTTCTTGCTTAGTTCGGATACCACTTTGTAGTTGAGGTCCTGGTATACGGGCACTGCGGTACCCGTGCCCAGGTTTATGCCCAGCGCTTTAAAAATACCCAGTGTGCTGTAGCGGTAGTTGACGATGTAAGATGTCTTTTTCTTCTTCCCTATCGGGCCTTCGGCCCCGCCTTCAAAACCATTGAAGCCCACCTGGGCTACGTATTCCGGCTTGTCCATATTGCCATTGCGCAGCCTGATATCAAATACCCCCGCCAGTGCATTGCCATACTGCGCGGGAAAAGCCCCCGTGAAAAAATCAGATTTATCAATGTTGTTGTTGTTCAGCATGCTCACCGGGCCGCCTGTACTGTTCAACGTCCCGAAGTGATTAGGGTTCGGCGCATTCAGTCCCTCTATCTGCCAGAGCATACCGGTGGGCGAGTTACCGCGCACTACTATATCATTCCTGCTGTCGTTGCCCGCTACTACTCCGGCAAAATTCGCTGCCATTCTTGATGGGTCGCCAAGTGCGCCTGCATATTGTTTGGTCTCGTCCACATTGAACGAACGGGCGCTGGTAAGCGCCATATCATTAATGGTCCTGTTTTTATCTCTGCTGCGGTCATACTTCACCGTCACTCCCGCCAGGCTGTGGATCGCCTCCATCATACTGATGTTCAGGTTCACTTCTTTGCCTGCCGTAACCTCTATATCATTGATCACCTTTTCCTCGTAAGACATATAGGACAGTTTCAACGAATGCCTGCCGAGAGATACACTGTCTATGCTGAAATGCCCGTTCTCATCCGTCACCCCTCCTCTCATGGGCTGAATGTTTTGTACGGTTACCACCACGCCCGCCAGCGGAGCCCTGGAAGCCTCATCGTAAATGTTGCCTGTTATACGCTGCACCTGTGCATGGGCGACTAAGGAGAAAAGTAGAAAAAAGAAAAACGCTGCGATCGGTTTCATAACTGTTGTTTGCTGCACAAAAGTCACAACAATAATATCCGCGGCCATTAACCCTGGTTAACAAATCGGCCTGGAATAAAATTATGAACCTGGGTTAATAAACTGCCGCCAGCTGGTAGGACGTAGTCTTTATCCTGCGTTTAATGCGGCTAAGGGCCTGTGGCGTGATGCCCAGGTAAGATGCGATCATGTATTGAGGCACACGCTGCAGCAGCCAGGGCTGCTGATCTATGAGGTTGTTATATCGCTCGTCTATAGTTTCATTTGCATCGCTTGTAGTGCGCCTGCACATGTCTATAAACAGCTCTTCCGCAATGCGCCTGCCCAGGAAGTTGGCTTCCGGCACACGCTGATAGATTTCCTGCAGTCCTGCAAAACTGGTATCAACTATTTCTGTGTCTTCTATGGCCTGCAGGTAGGTAAGGGCAGGCTCCTGCATCAGGAAACTCCGGTAGTCAGCCGTATAATTGTTCTCGTTACAAAACATCACGATCTTCTCCTTGCCATCAACCAGGTGATACATTCTCACCAGTCCGAAATTCACAAACGACACATGTTTACATATCTCGCCTTCCTTCACGATCATCGCTCCCTTCTTGAATTTCCGCACCGTCAGCTTGCTTTCGCAAATAGCCCAGCCTTCCTCGGTGAGGTCGGGCATCAGGCTCTGGTAGTAAGCCTTCAGTTGACTATGCTTCTCGTTGGCTATCATACGATCATTACAAATTTATGCTAAACACCAGTGAAATAAAAAGCCCTCCGGCATCGGTTTTGAATTAAGCATTCTTCTGCTCGCTCACTATCTTCCCGTCCTGCATTATAAGGGTCCGGTCTGTCATGGCTGCAAGCGTATCGTTGTGCGTGATCATCACAAATGTCTGTCCGAATTTTTCGCGAAGCTCCAGGAAGAGGCTGTGCACAGAATGAGCGTTGGCGCTATCCAGGTTTCCTGTGGGCTCATCAGCCATTACTACCGATGGCCTTGTGACCAGTGCCCTTGCTATTGCCACGCGCTGCTGCTCCCCACCAGATAGCTCTGATGGTTTATTTTCCAACCGGCCACCCAGGCCTACAATGGTCAGCATTTCAGATGCCTGTCGCAACGCTTCTTTTTTACTCTCCCCCTTTATCCATAGCGGCACAGACACATTTTCCACCGCGCTGAACTCCGGCAGCAGGTGGTGGAACTGGAACACAAAACCTATATGACTGTTCCTGAACCTTGCTTGTTTTTTTGAGGGGAGTTGCAAAATATCTGTACCGTCTATAAGCACACTGCCGGCATCCGGTTTGTCCAGTGCGCCCATCAGGTGTAGCAGCGTGCTCTTGCCTGCGCCCGAAGGACCAATGATCGACACGATCTCACCCTTACCTACCTGCAGGGAGACATCATTCACTACCGTAAAATTTGCATACTTTTTGTACAGGTTTTTTACCGACAGCATAGTGGATAAAGGTAATTAAATTTTCTCCGGCTCTTCTGTATGGCCACTGTGTATAACATAATTTGCAACTATGGGACCGCTATTTTTTAGTTAAGTTTTGCATCTTTCAAAATTTGCGTTCCGAATTTTGAATTTTCCCTTACATTTGCGGGAATCACGATAAAAACAAACTATTTATAATATGTTTTGGACACTTGAATTAGCATCACACCTCGAAGACGCCCCATGGCCCGCAACTAAAGACGAGCTCATTGACTACGCAATCCGCTCTGGCGCCCCGCTGGAAGTAGTGGAGAACTTACAGGAACTTGATGACGAAGGCGAAATTTATGAAGGGATAGAAGACATCTGGCCCGACTATCCTACACAGGAAGACTTCTTCTTTAATGAAGATGAGTATTAAATGTCCCCGGTTTACCGATCTTACTGATCCCGCTCATGGCGGGATTTTTTTATGACCGGATGGAAACAAATCTGCTAAACAGAATATTACGTATCTCACAGTGGTTTGATAAAGTCTGGTTACATTTGAAGTACTAAAAATACACCTATGAAGAGCATTGTTGTTTTCTGCGGCTCAGCCGATGGCTATAACGAATACTACCGCGAGGCGGCATACGAACTCGGCGCCTTGCTGGCAGACCGGGGTATCCGCATCATCTATGGCGGCGCCAGGATAGGTCTCATGGGCGCACTGGCAGAAGGAGCACTGGCCAGTGGCGGCAAAGTGACAGGTGTGATCCCCGGCTTCCTGAAGACGAAGGAAGTAGCCCATGAAGGGCTTACAGAGCTGATCACCGTAGATACCATGCACGAGCGCAAACTAAAAATGCATGAGCTCAGCGATGGCGTCATCACCATGCCCGGCGGCTGGGGCACTATGGAGGAGCTCTTTGAGATGCTTACCTGGGGGCAGCTTGGGCTGCATACCAAACCAATCGGCCTGCTCAATGTAAGCGGCTACTACGATGCCCTGAAGGCTTTATCTGACAGCATGGTGACCGAGGGCTTTCTCAGTGAATTTGTCAATGCATCATTGCTTATCAGTGAGTCTCCTGTAGATCTGCTGGAGAAGATGGAAGCATATATCCCGTTGGTCTCAGAGAAAATAATGACGAGACAAACAACTTAATGATTAACTGCCCATACTCTTCGACTTATGCGTGCTAATGAATCTTGTAGAGACGCCGTGCATTGCGTCTCTACGAAACACAAGTAAACAATATTGATCACATCCTGATAATAAAAGACCCCGCAGTTGCGGGGTCCGTAATTTTGTTCTGTACTGAAACTATTTCACCACACTGAGTTTGCCTCTCTGCACCATATTGTCTTTGTTTGTTATAGTGTAGAAATAAAGCCCGTCAGGAAGCAAAGAAAGATCAACATTATCATTGCCGCTTAAAGTCTTTGTAGCCACGATCTGCCCGTTTACTGACATCATGCGGAACTCTGCGCCTTCATTACCCTGTGCATCCAGGTATACTGTTCCTGAAGCCGGGTTAGGGAATACTTTCACTGCATTAGCAGTTACATTTTTTACCGACAGTCCTGGCACATAAGCCATAGTTACATCGTCCACATAAAGTGTGCTGCTGTCCGATACATCGCTCTGTCCGCTGCTGGAGAATAATATGCGTACAGTGTCTGCACCATCCACTGAGTCCGTATACACAATGTGAGCTGTTATTTGCTCGAAGGTTGTAGTAGGGCCGATGTTAACAATACCGGTGCCCACCATGGAGTCGATACCAGTGCTGAGGTGGCTGAATACGTTTACAGTAAGCGATCCGCTGTCCAGGCCTACTGTGCCGGTGCTGTCCTTACCACGCGTGTAGCGTACCCATGCACTCACAGAAGACAATCTACCCAGGATTGGTGTACCACCTGTAAAGGTAACAGCGCTTGCAGGAGACGAACCGCCAACTATTGCAAGAACATTCACATTTACTACGGAATTGGAAATAATGCCTGCGAAGTACCCCAGGGTATCCTGCTTTAACGTCATGAGCTTAGCCGACGAAGTACCACCATGAACTATTGTAGTCTCATGGAATATCTGGGCGTTCCAGTTGTTGCCGGCACCGATCAATGGTCCGTAAGTTTCCCCGTCAGCGATGATAAGTGAATCCATGCCATACCACTGTCCGGGCGCCTGGATGTTGAATACCGGGCTGGTACCGGATGTACCCGTACGCCATGTTTCCATTCCGGCATTCGGTACTGTCTGTGCAAAAGCGCAGCTTCCTGCTGTAAGTGTCAATAAAAGAGTGTAAAGTTTTTTCATACCGGGTAATTTTTTTTTTTTTGTTTTGTAGCGCAAATTAATGATTTATTTCATTCAAACATTGCTGAATTGAGTCAAAATTCGGAATATCGGAGGCATTCTCCAAAACTTCTGCATAACGAACGATACCCTCTTTATCAATAACGAAGGCCGAGCGCTTGGAAACGCCGTCCATATCGTTGTACCAATGATCATAGATGGTATCATAAGCAGTGGAAGCTACCTTATTGAAGTCACTCAGCAAGGTAAAGTTCAGGCTCTGCTCCTGTTTGAACTTCCCCAGCGAAAACAGGGAATCCACCGATATACCATAAATAACAGCATCGAGGTTATTATATGTCGCTATGTTGTCGCGGGTCATGCACAATTCCTTGGTGCAGGTGCTGGTAAAAGCCAGCGGAAAAAACAACAATACTACATTCTTCCCTTTCTGTTCACTAAGGGTCACCTTGTTCTTTTCCGTATCGCGCAGCGTGAAGTCAGGCGCGGATTGTCCGATCTGTATGGCCATTTTTTTTGCTTTTATGATGCTTATTTTTCTATTGCGGCAATTACTTCAGGGTTGTTGACGCTTATTTTCGGGTCAAAGACCGCAACAAGCTCACCTTGCTCGTTGACCAGGTATTTCTGGAAATTCCATTTTACCTCGCTGTCCTTAAGATTGTTGTATTGCTTGCTGGTAAGCCATTTGAAAACAGGCGACATGTTACTGCCCCTGATCTGTACTTTCGAAGTTATCGGGAATACGACATTATAATCAGTGCGGTTGTCCGCCTGCTGCTGCTTCATCCCCGGAGCTATGCCGAATTCATCTGCCAGGAACCCGATCACCACCAGCTTACCCTGGTATTTCTTCTGCAGTTCGTTCAGATCAGCATATTGGTGGTCGGTAATTAACTGGGAAGGTACATTTACAATAAGTATTTTTTTGCCTTTGTAAGCGGAAATATCTATTTCACTTCCGCCGTTTATCGCTGTCACTTTAAAATCATAGATGCTGGCCGGAACATCCTTCGCAACCGGGGTGAAGATCAACAGCAGCTGAAACAGCATACCTAAAGTAAAATTCATAACAAGGCTTTATTTTCAATAAAAGTAAAGGTTTTTTATTATCCTGTGCCATGAAAAGTGTAAACGCGTTTTTCCAGCATCATCGGATTCAAAATCATTTCCTTACTTTTAACAAATAAATGATATAAATCAATAGAAAAAATGACTCTTTCCCTTACCGGCAACATCAGAACATTATCGCGCAACAGCTTTTTGTTTCTCCTTTTAAGTTTCCTCTTTTTCAACACCACATCCCGCGCACAAGGTGTATGGACACCCCTGAACGCCGTTGCACCAGACTATAACGAAGGCGTAATGATCTTACTCACCGACGGTACTGTACTGTGCAAGACCTCCGGCGGTGGCGGTGACGTATACGGTATCAGGTGGGACCGGCTGGTACCAGATATTAATGGCAGTTATGTGAATGGCACCTGGTATGTGATCAATCCTATGACAGACTCCCGTTTGTATTTTTCCACGCAGGTGCTTAAAGATGGCACATTGTATGCGACCGGGGGAGAATACGGCTCCGGCCGCAGATTTGGAGAAAGGTATTACCCGCTTATCGATAACTGGTCTGAACTTCCGTTCGTTACACCTATAGATACATTTTCAGATGCTAATTCGGAGATACTGCCTGATGGAACTGTGCTGCAGGCCGTTGTAATCCATGGTACTGGCGTATCCAACCGTACCTACATTTATGATCCGGTTGCAAATACTTACACGCTCGCTCACCCGGTTCTCGGCAACGCTAACGAATCCGTTTGGGTAAAACTCCCCGATAACAGCATTCTTTTTGTAAATACAGGCTTGTTGACATCGGAGCGTTATATCCCGTCAACAGGCATATGGGTGACTGATGCTAATCTTCCGGCTGCTCTTTACGACCCCTATGGTGAGGAAACAGGCGCGGGCTTTCTGCTGCCCAATGGTAAAGCTTTCTTCCTGGGGTCGATGCCGCAGACCGCTTATTATACACCATCCGGCACCACAGCTCCTGGCACCTGGACCGCCGGTCCCGTGATCCCGGATACTTTGGGTGCGCCAGATGCCGCTGCAGCAATGATGGTAGATGGCAAGATACTCTGTGCATTTTCGCATACGCCAACGGCGGACACCGTTTTCCCAAGGCCGACAGAATATTATGAGTTCGATTACCTCACAGATTCATTCACAAGGATCATGCATGTGCCATACCCCGTTGGCTCTACGCTGAACATCTGTTCCTTCCAATCTAATATGCTTTGCCTGCCGGACGGCAACATACTATACGCCAGCCAGGGCACTGACGAGTACTATGTATACACTCCGGCCGGAGCGCCACTGGCGGCAGGAAAACCAACCGTGAACGAACTGATAAAACAAGACTGCGACACCTTCCTTGCCATCGGCACATTGTTTAATGGCATTACAGAGGGAGCCGCATATGGCGACGACTGGCAGATGTCTACCAACTACCCCATCGTACGCCTTACCCGCAATGACTCGGTTTATTATTGCGCAACCTATAACTGGACCAGTACCGGCGTGATGCGTGGCGCTGCGCCCGACACTACGCAATTTGTTATTCCACCGGTCGTACCCGGTGGCACTTATTCGCTGCAGGTGGTTGCCAACGGCAATGCATCTGATCCGGTTTCCATCAATGTTTGCCCGGCAGAAGGTATCAGGAACCTGGGCAGTGCGCAGGGCATCAGTGTCTTCCCTAACCCGGCAAGCGATCTGGTTACTGTAGGGTTCAATTCCAAAAGCGCGGGCGCGTATACCATAAGGCTGATGGATATCTTTGGCCGCATAGTCCGCACTAAAGATGCAATGGGTGTGACCGGCGAGAACACCTGCCAGCTCCCGCTCCAGGGCATAGCTAAAGGTATCTATACCATCAGCATCCGTAATGCAGCCGGCGTTTATACCACCAAATTGAGCGTCAACTAAAACAGGGCGTACATTTTAAAAAACATGACTTACGTTGTGCCTGACTTAAGAACGGTAAATGTAGACCGCTATGTATTGCCCCTGCGCGAGGGCGGCTCCGTGCCCGGCCTTGTTGAGGGTGATGACGGACGCAAGTACGTGGTCAAATTCCGGGGGGCAGCACAAGGACCTAAGGTGCTGATAGCCGAACTGATTGGCGGCGAAATAGCCCGTGCGCTCGGCCTCAGGGTACCGGAGCTCGTATTCATCCACTTCGATGAGGTCTTCGGGCGCACAGAAAGCGATTGGGAGCTGCAAACACAGTTCAAGGCGAGCACCGGGCTCAACATCGGCCTCGCCTATCTTACGCGCAGTAATACATTTGATCCCGGCATCACAAAGGTCAATGCCTACCTCGCATCCACCATAGTGTGGCTGGACAGTCTCATTATGAATGTAGACCGCACTGTGCGCAACCCGAATATGCTGATATGGAATAAAGACCTTTGGCTGATAGACCATGGCGCCTGCCTCTATTTTCATTACAACTGGAGCAGGCCACCGGCAGAACAGGCCATTCAGCCATTCACCCGCATCAAGGACCATGTGCTCCTCTCAAAAGCAGGACAGTTGAGCAACGCAGACCGCAAGTGCAAAAAACTGCTCACCCCTCAGGTCATCCACGACATCATAGCAAAAATACCGGATGACTGGGTAGTACCGGAACCGCATTTCCGGACCGCCGACGAATGCAGGCAAGCCTACGAACTGTTTTTACTGACGCGGATAGCAAATTCACATATTTTTGTAAAAGAAGCGCAGCATGCAAGAAAAGAAGTCATATGAATACGTTGTGGTACGCCTGGTTCCCGTGGTAGAGCGAGAGGAGTTCCTCAACGTAGGCGTTATACTTTATGCGCCCACCCGGAAATTCCTGCAAATGAAATTTCATCTTGATAAAAAAAGGCTCCGCGCTTTTTACCCGGGAATTGACATCAGTACCGTTCAGAAATACCTCGAAGCATTTCAACGCATCTGTCGCGGAGAAAGCAGCGCAGGCGAGATAGGAAAACTAACAGCCCCTGAGCGTTTCCGCTGGCTGTCTGCTACACGGAGCACCATGCTGCAGATGTCTAAAGTACACTCCGGCCTGTGCAGTGATCCTGAAGCAAAGCTGGACGAACTGTTCCGGCAGCTGGTATTGCCACCGGAACTATCATAGCCCTCATTTTAATCCACAAATATTTTCGCGCTAAGCCGCTCGGTTTTAGAAACTGCATTAATAAAATAGATACCTGCCGGGGAAACCAATTGTACATGGTTTTTAGTGTTCATAAAGTGCCCGCAACCGCAGCAGACTGGGAAACGGTTACATTGAAAATATATTGCCTGACACACAACAAAAATGGCCGGCACAGGCCAGCCACTTTCTATTTAAACATCTTATTATTTCTCTATCACAAAATGGAACACCCTGTTCTCGCCATCACCCTTCGCATTCAGCAGGTACATGCCATTCGCCAGCGTCTGGCTCAGCTTTATCTGCTCATCTATCTTCCCGTTTCGCGAAGTCACCAATTGCTGGTAGATCACCTGGCCCAGCATGTCTGTAATGGTAATATCCAGTTGTTCCTCCAGCTTGCCGGTTGTGCCTTTCAGGGTAAACGTACCATTATTCGGGTTAGGTATCAGCCCTAAATTCCCGCTCGCGGCCTGCACATTGTGCACACCAAGTACCAGGGTATCAACGATGATAACATATGCCTCGCGCACCGCAGAGCCGCAGGTACTGTAACCGGTAACATCACACGTCACGGAGTCGCGGTTATTGAAGCTGCTGCTGATAAATGTATCAGATGTTGCACCCGGCACAGCGCTGCCGTTTATCGCCCATTGGTAGCTGAGATTGCTGCTTACAAATGAAACTGCCGCTACGAGCGTATCGGTCTCCCCAAACGAAATTCTGGCACCCGGTATCGCCACAATGTTTATGGCAGGCACATTGATCGGGGGCACATTCATAAGTATGTTGTTGTCGCTGTGCACCGAGTCCGAAAGACTGCAGCTCAGGCTGCTGTGCATCCAGCAAAGTATGTTGTCGCCCTCGGTGGGAACAAACACAAAGTTCAGTCCACCACCTTCATCTACACCGTTCTTTACCCAGGTATAGACCGGCGCCGTACCACCATTTACGGGCAGCGGCGTAATGGTAACAATTGTACCCGGGCATACCGAATCTCCGGGGCTGGCCATCAGGGTCAGTGATGGCATCAGGCCGGTGGTTGTATTCATGATCACAAAGTTGGTAGCCGTATCCGGCGATACACAACTCGCATTACTTACAAGCGTTACCGATACACTATCACCAGCTACAGGTATATAACTATAAGTACTGCCGGCGCCTACACTGGTGCTGTTCACATACCAGTTGTATGTCGGAGCTGTACCTCCTGCGGTTGGCAGCGCCGTAAACAGTACTGTTGATCCTACACAAACCAAAGTACCCGGGTTTGCATTGATGCTCACAAATGGCGGTGTTGGCGTAGACATGATAATCGTGGCGGTTCCACCCATGTTCTGACCGCACCCTGTTGAAACACTCGTAGCCCGAACAGAGTAAACTCCCGATACGGAATAGGTACCAAAATCAATTGGCGCGCCTGTACCCGTGTCGGTTGCCACAACCGATGAGCCAAGTACCAGCTGATAAACCACTCCGGTATCAGATCCGTCCAGACCAATATCGCCGCCCGGGGTACCAATGCAGAAGGTGCCGCCGCCGGTTACATAGAAGTTTGGCGGAAGTATGTTCACAGTCACGGCCTTGCTCACCATGCAACCCGGGCCAAGATCATAGGTAATGATAGCCGCCCCCGAAGCTATTGCTGAAGCAAGCCCCGACGTGCCGCCTATAGTGACTACGCTAGGTGTACTGCTGCTCCATGTTCCGCCTCCCGGGAAATCTGTAGCGGTCTCCAGCGAGCCTACACACATTGCACTTGGCAGCGTTATCGATCCCAACGGATTTACCGTCACCGTTTCCGTCACAAAACATCCCGGAGCTATGACATAGGAAATAAGGACCGTACCCACAGAAATACCAGACACAATGCCTTCAGAGAAAAGCCCTGCTGCAGGCAGTACGGTAGCAATAGCTGTATTGCTGCTGCTCCATGCGCCATCCGCAACCGAATCGCTCAGGATAATGCTGTTCTCCTGGCATAGCGTATTGCCACCCATAATAGGTTTCGGCAGAGGATGTACTCGTACTGTCGCTGTTGTGGTCGCGGTGCCGCAGCTGTTGGTC
>CAINOM010000493.1 GCA_903851455.1 uncultured Bacteroidota bacterium
AATTCCAATGATAAAATCCCAATAACCAAATCGGCGGTTACTAGAGGCATAATTTGGCTATTTGTTCTTCTGTCAACTTTATGGTTGCCGCATTCATGAGTTCTTTTAGCTGTGTCACTGAAGTTGCACTTGCAATAGGTGCTGTTATAGAGGGCCTGGCCATGAGCCAGGCAAGGGCTATGGATGCAGGAGTAGTATTGTGTTGCTTAGCGACATCATTAAGTTCCTTTAATATGTGAAAGCCACGTTCATTCATGAATTTGTGCATGCCGCCACCGCGTACACTTTTGGCGAGGTCTTTTTCTGAGCGGTATTTGCCGGTGAGGAAGCCGCTGGCTAAAGGGAAATAACATATAACCCCGAGATTGTTTTCCAGGCAGATGTGCTCGTAGGTGCGTTCGTAGGTTTCTCGATCGTAGAGGTTGTAGTGTGGCTGGAGTGTTTCGTAGGTGGGCCAATTGTTTTGACGGCTTGCATCAAGCGATTGCGCCAGGCGCTCGGGCGTAATATTCGAAGCTCCGCAGGCAATTACCTTGCCATCTTTTATCAGCTGGAAAAAGGCCTCCATTGTTTCTTCGACCGGGGTGACGCCATCATCAAAATGGTTTTGGTACAGGTCTATGTGATCTGTTTGCAATCGCCTGAGCGAGTCTTCCACAGCCTTGACTATATAAGCTTTTGAGGTGCCTTTCCTGTCGTCGCCCATATCAGCGCCTACTTTTGTGGCTATGATCACCTGGCTTCTTCTGCTGGTTTTTTTCAGCCAATTGCCTATTATGGTTTCTGATTCTCCGCCGTTGTTGCCGGCGGCCCAGCGTAAGTAGCTATCTGCTGTGTCGATCATGTTAAACCCGCCATCGACGAATGCGTCTAATATTTCGAACGATCGCGACTGGTCGATGGTCCAGCCGAATACGTTGGTGCCAAGGGCGAGGGGAGCGATGTAGATGCCGGTATTTCCGAGTTTTCTCTTTTCCATGATTGATATATAGTAAGAGGCAAAGTTACAATATGCATTACGGCTTTGCCGCGGCAATAGTAGTTAAGTATTTATATATTTTAAAATGTTCAGGTAAGGAACGATTTTTTTATTACTAGTGGCAATTCACTACTTTGGTGAAAGATTGCGTGGTATTGCTTATGAACTATCTGAGGCTTGTTCTTATTGTTTGTTTTTTATTCATCAGCAAGGCATTGTGTGCGCAGGCAACTGATACGTTACCACGAGTGTCCAAAGGTCAGGTGACGGATACAAACACAAAGGCCACTATTTCGCCGAAAACGGATACTTCTCAAAGCTTGCCGGACATTACTCTTGACACTGTTGTAAAAAGCAAACCTATATCTGCGCCGGCTCAAAGCGGCTATGTGATCAACGGCAAGGTGGAGGACAGGAATACCGGAGAGGGAATACCCTTTGCCATTATCCTCTTCCCGCATACCAAGTCAGGCACCACTGCGGACCTCGACGGAAACTTTATCATCAAGGCAGATAAGCTGCCTTCTGATACGCTTCACATTGAAGCATTGGGGTATAAGCCGATCAATAAATTGCTTCGCAAAAGCCAGAAGGAGTACAACTTTATTTTTGACCTGGACCGCTCTGCCAGTGAACTTACGGAGTATGTGCTGCATGCAGGTGAAGACCCTGCTGTAGTGCTGATGCGACATATTATAGCACGGAAGCCATACAACAACCCGGATAAGGCGGAGAACTATAAATATGAAGCCTACAACAGGCTGGAAGCGGATCTGCAGCACATGACAAAGTCCCAGTTTCAGAAGATACCGATACTGAAAAGCTATTCATTTGTCTTTGATGACCTGGACACTTCTTCAGAATCGAAGCCTTACCTGCCGTTGTATATGACGGAGTCGATATCTGATTACTACTTCAGAGCGCACCCCAAAAAGCAGCGGGAAATAATAAAGGGCAGCATGGCTAAGGGTATTAATAACCCGAATGTAAACAAGTACCTGGGGGCGCTGTACCAGAATGTGAATGTGTACAGGAACTACATTCCTGTGCTGGATAAGAAGTATGTGAGCCCCATAAGCAATGATGCGTTGTTCCATTATAAATACAGCATCAAGGATACGCAGAAGGCTTATGGACATAATATCATACTGGTGCAATTTAAGCCGAGGCGGGAGGGAGAGAACTGCTTTACGGGTGATTTCTGGGTTGTGGATTCGGTTTTTGCTATAGAGCGAATGAGCATGGACGTATCGAAGCTGGTGAACATAAACTGGGTGGATAAGGTGAGCCTGTACCAGGAATTTGCACCTGTGGATACATTCTGGTTCCCGGTAAAGGATAAATTCATTGCCACGTTCAGCGCGTACAGTTCGAACAAGCTGCCCGGGATGATAGGGCGAAAAACAACGACATACCACCAAGTAGTGATCAACAGCCCATCTGTAGACAGTGCGCTGGATAATCCGGACTGGAAGGAAGATGTGATAGCGCCGGACAGCGCGCGGAAAAAGACAGGTGACTGGTGGGCGCAAAACCGGCCGGATACATTATCGAAGAACGAGAAGAAGATCATAAAAATGGTGGACACGATCAACAGTATGCCCATCACTACGTTCTATAAGAAGTTCATTACGTTCGTAGCGAGTGGTGTACAGGACGTTGGGCTCATACAACTCGGCCCTTATTTTTACATCTATAGTCATAACCCTGTGGAGGGCGATCGTTTCCGTTTGTCGCTGGGCACGCCGAGGTCAGTGAAAGATGCGCATGTGACGGGTTTCCTGGCATATGGCGATAAGGACAAACAGTTCAAATATGGCTTTACCGGCATCTGGTTATTGGACCGGCATCCGCGCATGTATGTGTATGGGTATTATGTGCATGATATAAACCAGGCTACCAACTATTACGACCAGCTTGGTTCTGATAATATATTCAGCTCGCTGTTTCGAAAGCCGGGCGTACCGTGGAAGCTGGCGTTCTCAGATGATCAGCGATTTGAATTTTATAAAGAGTATTTCACGGGGTTCAGCCACAGGCTGATACTGCAGCATACCCAGTTCACGCCATATGCGCCATTGCCTTATGCCGGCATTTTCAAAGATGTAAACGGTAATCAATCAAAGGATGTGACCAGCAGCCAGGTGGGCGTGGAATTGCGGTATGCGTATAAAGAAAAATACATTGAGGGACAGTATCTGCGTGTGAATGTGGGCAGCAAGTATCCCATCGTGGATCTTGAAGTGGATGCGGGACTGAAGAATGTGCTGAATAGCGCCTACCAATTTCAGAAAGCCAGATTATCGGTGACGGAGAGTATCAATATCCCGCCGCTGGGGCACTTATACTACAATGTGTTTGCAGGAAAATATTTCGGGACGCTGCCATATCCACTTCTGGAGATTCATCCGGGCAATGAATACCTGTACTACAACAGGTATGCCTTTGAGATGATGAATACGTATGAGTTTATAAGCGACCAATATGCGGGTTTCAACCTGGAACATACTATAGGCAGTGGTATATTTAATTACATTCCCTTGCTGAAGAAGCTTAAATTCCGGCAGTTCTGGACAGCGAAGGGTGTGATAGGGTCGCTGAGTGATGCAAACACTAAGCTGAATATCACTGGGGCTTTCCCGTTCCGGACGCTGCAGGGTAACCCATATCTGGAACTGGGGACGGGGGTATCTAACATTTTTAAAATATTCCGAATCGACTTTGACTGGCGCGTAGCCCCGGCGCCTACAGGCGATGAAAATAAGATGAAGTACTTTGGCATATTCGGGAGTGTGCAGTTCCAGTTTTAGGTGTTTATTGAAAGGTCTCTTACAAAGGCGCAAAGCTCGCAATGCCCGTATTCCGTTTTTATGACCGCAAAATGAAGTGAGTCTCTTTGACCTTTTTTAGTTAAATTGATCGAGGTTTGTTATAAATATCATGGCTAATAATTACGAAAGGATGATACAGCTGGTTACGGAGTTCTTCGATGTGAAGCATGATCCGGAGCAGTTGGATGTGGATGAAAAGGTGATCGCGCATTTGCATGAGTTGCACCCGGCCACACTTTCCGAGGTGGTCAATGCGGAAGGACCGATCGTGTGGATACTGGTTATTCCCACGCTTCATAAGGTGATGGAACGGTTTGTCTCCGGTGCGATATCTGAAAAGCAACTGGTGGATGAAACACCCGTGGGCGCCAGCTATGATGCGATATATCTTTGCTCGGCAAGTGTATTGCCTGAATTCCGGCACAAGGGGCTGGCAAAGAAGACTACGGTGGATGCCATCACTAACATTCGAAAAGATAATCCTGTAAAGAGTTTGTTTTACTGGCCATTCAGCGAAGACGGAAAGAAGTTGGCACAAGCCGTTGCAGACGAAGTAGGATTGCAGCTTTATGAGCGAGGGTAGTATGTTGTTTGGGATTGTTGTGATACAATCCGTGCGCGTCGATAGAGTCATTCTTGTTGTGGAGTGCTGCCTAAAATAGTTTCGTCTTTACTTTTTTTGATCAAAGCAGATATTGTGTAAGAGACCAGTAAGCCTATAGTAAGTGGCGTAATAACAACAGATACCATAAAGCAAACCAAGACCGAGGCAAGCAGGGTTGCGAAAAAAGCCATGGTGCCTAAAATCTGTGCAGCGGAATTGACATTTGAAATTACGGTGAATGCGATAAAAGTTATCCCCATCGCTGAGTTGACAAATAGGGTATATCTAAAGGACACCAAGATCAGTTTCTTGCCTTGCAGCAAATCATCTGCTACTCTTTTTCCTGCGAACCAGGTTGCGAGTAAAGAAGAGATCAACAATCCAGCGAGCGCAAACCCAAAAGCAACGACCCGATATGCGAGTGCATAGATCAGGAACAATGCTCCGAATCCTCTAATGGAAGTAGTTTCCGGGTACAAGAAGGTAGAAAAGATCAGAAGCAAGCAGGTTGGTGTGCCAATGACAAGTGATACCAGCGCGGCCTTGCGTTTTAGTTTCTTTAAACTGTCATCTGTTCCTGTCAATTGCATGGCGTACAAATTGGGATATAATTGAAAATACAGATACCTATAAAGTAAATCATCTTACATGATCATTCGAAACCTTTTGGGTGCTGCAGGTGAAACTTTGTTTGCTCCTGGTACATTTTTGCGAAAGCCAACAATCGGGCTTCATCATAGAGTTTGCCAATGAAAGTGATGCTGGTGGGCATGCCGTCTTTTGAGAGGCCGTTTGGAATGGTGATGGATGGATTGCCGGTGAGGTTTGTAATGGCTACCTGGTCGCCGGTTTCGGGAGGCGCAATGATAATGTCGTACTGGTCCAGCATTTTGTGTACTTTTTGCATGATCGCATACCTCATGCGGGTTGCATTTATATACTCTACCGCGGGTATGAATCGTGCAGCGCGAAATGTGTTTGGCCACCGGTCTCTGTTTTGCTGCACCATTTTATCATCTTCATTAGTTCTCGTAAGTACGTCGAATGCCGCTGCCGCCTCGGCGCTGATGATAAGACTTAACAGTTCGTCCCCAAGAAGTGTGTCGGGAAAGTCGATTGCAACTGGGTTTATGCCCATTTTCTTCAGCGCCTCGAGCGTTTGTTTTTCGGTACTGCCGGCAGGAAGCGTATCGATATAATTGCGCGCATAGGCGACTTTTAATTTTGATGGTGTGATGCTGCCTGTGTAATTGAACGGCATATTTTTCGCGGAAGCATCAACGCCATCGGTGCCGTGTATCTGCGCAAATACGAAGGCTGCATCTTCTGCGCTGCGACAAATGGGTCCGACTTTATCCGAGCTCCAACACAAAGCCATAGCGCCGGTACGCGATATGCTGCCAAAGGTTGGCCTGAGACCTGTTGCGCCGCAGCGGGATGAGGGATCGACAATAGAGCCGTATGTTTCTGTGCCAATTGCAAAGGGAACCAGCCCGGCAACAGTGGCCGCGGCTGAGCCTGCTGACGACCCACCTGAACCGATATTGGTATTCCAGGGATTGCGAGTCTGGCCACCAAACCAGACATCGTCCATGGCCAGTTCGCCAAGGGATAGCTTTGCGATAAGCACCGCACCGGCATCTTCCAGTTTCTGCGCCACAAAAGAATTCTGATCTATGACCTGATCGTGGTAGGGTGGA
>CAINOM010000494.1 GCA_903851455.1 uncultured Bacteroidota bacterium
AAGTGGGTAATAATGGGGCATCCGGACCATTACCGGAAAATCCTTCAAAACCGGCTACAGTAAACAATTACAGCGAAAAACAAAGTGACAGCGAATGCCCCATATCAGCATCAAAAATATCCGAAAATGGGGCATCCGCTGTTGAAAATAAAACCACATCAGTTAGCGATAAAAGCTCCACCATCTCGCCGGTACCAGGCACCTCCATCTCCCTGGAGTTCACGCAAGTGGAGGAGCGCAGCTCGCGGGGAGAGGTCCGCCCCGCACCCTTCCGCGATGGAAACATCATATGGATAAACCACCCAAAAGACCTTGACGATTATGAAAAGCATTTAAAAATGTCCGACATTATCCGCTACTATCCCGAATCCGATCCCTCATTAAGGAAAGATCGGTAAAGCACTATTTCATGCTCAAGCACGTAGGGACAAATTGTAGTTTAGAAAAAATAGCCTTCGTCTTTTAGGTCCGGAAATGAGCAACGAAATATAAGGGCTTTAGCCAAAACCCACTTCTCGGGAGTACCGGGATGCAGTATTTGGCTAAAGCCCATAAGTTTTTCATCCTAAAGTCCCCGACCTGAAGCGGGGCAATTACTTAAAAATATTAATCCTTCAGCAACTTCCGCGTATACACATTGTTCGGAGTAACAACCTGCATGATGTAGGTGCCAGTTGGCAGGTTGAAACCGGAGCAATCAATGGTGAACTTATGATTGCCACGCAATAACTCATCAGTTTTGTTGTAGATCAGCCTGCCGGTTACATCGTACAATTTCACAGCGGCATTCACATTGTCGCCGAGGCTATAGCTCACGTTTATCTTATCCTGGAACGGATTGTTATCTACAACAATTGTATTGTCTGTATTTGCAACGTTTGCAACAGCGGTAAGCTCCGGCACCGGGCCATCGACAAGGAAGAAGCGCGAGAAGCCGGTGAACGTACCCTTGAAGCCGTAATAGTTCACACCCGGTATCAGTGTCGGATGTACCTGGAATGAATTGGATACACTGATCGCGTCATCAGTAGCTGCATCTGTTTTGAAGATGTACATATTTGCAGGAATGCCGCTGGCAAGTTCTGCATCGGTATAGTACAAGGTAGCAGCATACGTTGTTGCCGTTCCATTCTCAGCAGGTGTCACCGAGAACTCCTTGATGGACCTGTTTACTGATGGCGAGAAAACCAATGGAGTATATCCGTTGCCTTCGGCGGTGAGCGTTACGTCTACACAGCCAAGGTCCATAGATGGATTCTTAAGACCCACGATTATGCCGGTATCAGGAAGTGCATAGAAATAAACTTCCTGGCCAGACTTAACATACCAGGTACGTGTAGCCGATACGGTCGCCTCTACCCTGCCCGGCCCGATTATCTGCGAAAAACGCATAACCGGTATGGCAGTAGATGTCTGCGTGCTGTTGTAAGGCAAAGCACATCCGGTACCAGAACCGCCATTTGCATGACTGTATGCAGACACTGTGTTGGTACCTATGTAACCATCCACCTGGTCGTTCATAGGAACATTGCTGGTATTGGTAAAGCATACATCCATCACTACCGAGCTTACACCATCCCAAAGGAAGGGAGTTGAGAATACGATGGAATCCATACCGGAAATAGTAGTATGATCGCCGGTATACACATTGGTAAGGCCGCTGGTCACAAAGCCGGTACTCAGGTCTGCTACGGTTGTATTTCCCAGGCTCATGTTGTAGTTACTATAAGGCAGTATCGAGTTCTTTCCTGTGACATTAAATGCAACGGCAGAGACAGGATAATTGGGCCTTAGGCCGGCGGCGATAAGATCGGCCGGGTAGAGCAGGAATTGTGAATGGGCTTTATTGGCGCTGCAATAAAACGGTGAGGTATGGTTAGAAGTGGTATTCGCGGTATTCACCGTATGATATTCCGGACCACCGGGCTGCGGCGCAAAATCATCGTTGGTTATGGTTACCACATCTGTATCAGCCAGGGGCGACATGATCGTTGTAGTACCCATGGCATTGAGCGTATAAGCCAGCCGGAACGTCTTATTGGCTGCAAGGGCGCCGTTATCGTAGATCGTTACCGGTATGTACTTTGTTGCGGTGTCGCCGGGCGCAAAGGAAAGCGTAGTTGGCGTCAGTAAATAATCAACACCCGAAACAGCAGTGCCGTCGATAGCTACTATCGTCGCAGTCGGAGTGCCTCCAGTAACTGCCGGGCCGGTCTCTTTGATAGGAATCATCTCTACATGACTGGCCGAGCAGGAGTTAAGATTGGCGTTTTCCGTGAATGTGGATGCAGTATTCACAAAGCTGATCTGCGGTATGCAAGGGTCGAACATGGTACCAACACCAACGGCATACCATGCCATAGTCACCGCTTCCACTTCGGGCGAGCATGGGCCGTAAATTGTAGTAGCCACATCTATGGAAGCGGCACGTGTAGTAGGATAATCGGCATTGCTGGGCATTACCAGCTCAGTCTGGTAAAGGATGTTCTGCGACTCACCGAAACCAAGACCGGTAACGGCATACGCATGACCAAGGTCGTTAGTACCGGTACCACCCACGGTGAGGAGGTAGTACCACTTACTGATAACCCCCATGTTGGTATGTGCACCGCAATCGTCATTTGCACCAGAAGCGACGCAGCCTGTAACGTCAAACCAGTTCACGCCATGGTAAGTATCCGGCAGACCCTGCAGTTTAGGGAAATCCATACTGCGCAACGGATTACCGCAGCCTATTTCCTCGCCCATTTTCCATGTCTGCTTCGGAACGGCATCAACTTCGTGCGGGTTTGCCCAATTTTCGATGGAAGCGCCCCAACAGTCACTAAGGCCTTCGTCAAGACCGCTGCCCTCGCCGGCATATATAAGATTGCAGGTGGCTTGGCACACACCGTGGCCTATTTCATGTGCAGTAACGTCCAGGCTCACAAGTGGGGTAAAACCACCACCGCCGCAACCTGATCCATCACCATAGTTCATTTCCTGCCCATCCCAGAATGCGTTGTCATAACTGACGTCAAAGTGTACATACTGCTGAAGTATACCGTTCATATTATCCCAGCTAAGGCGGCCTTGCACGGTATCCCAGTAGTCATAAACCCTTGAGGCGCCCCATTGCGCGTCAATTGCCTGCGAGTCTGCTGCAGCGGCAGGCCATGTATTTGTGGCGCTGGTGAAATCGGTAGCGGCTGTATAATCAGTGCCGTTGTGCATATTCAAAGTCTGCACACCGTTTCCGCGTGTAGAATCAAAAAGCAAGTAAGTTGCGCCCACATGGCCAGACTGAAAGGGAACAACACCGCTATAGAGTGTGCTTCCGGTAGCTGCGGTATGCCGGATGAGTGAGTTAGACAACAGTATCTTGCCGGTAACCGCATCAACATAGACCAACTGCCTGCTCAGCGGCGCGCGTGCGTAGATATCAAAGCTATAAGCAAGATGCAATTCGCGGGTTTCGCCCTTATTGTTAAAGTCTTCTATCCACGTCAGCTGGCCCTTGGGCAGATAAGTGGTATCGGGATTATGGTAGCGCATCTTGATGAATTGCTCAGAAGAAGCGTCCTGCCACATATACTTTTCAGCGCCCACAAAGCTGAGTGCCTTGTTAAAGGCCTGCGTTTCTGAAAGCACTGGATTAACGGAAGCTGCCTCATCCGTTTTATAGAAATTGCCGGTCATAAACCGCACTTCGTTGTCCTTTACAGAGAGCGTATAGCTGGCATAGCTTACTTTGATCCCTTTGAACCACTGATCATATTTGTAATGAGTAAGGGCAGTTTTTGTTGTGGTTGTGCTGGAGTAAACCATTTTGCTATTACCATTTACACCCAGGTATTTTGTGAATATCTGCTGTGCATCTCCAGGCTTGTACCCTGCGGCATCAGAAAACCGGATAGTCCTTGGCGTATTGTCGCGGTTGTTTTTCGTTATGACACTGACCGCATTGTCATCTTTGTCTTTTGCAGTGGAGGCATAGGGTAAACAAGCACTTATGACTAACGCCAACATAGAGCTACCGACATTTCTGCGGACAGAAAACGACATAATAGTATTATTTTATTGTGAGAAAAATATGAGCGCCGAAGGTATGTAACTTTTTCAGAAAGCGGCTAATTTAACATTTTGACAAGGTAAAGTGCCATAAAATGAGCCAATTCAATGCATCATTTTTTTGCAATTCGCTGATTCATGCTTAACTTTGCAAAAAAAATCACACAAAATGAAAAAAATCATTACTTCCGTAGTTGCCCTTCTTGTTATGGGTTCAGTAAGTTTCGCTCAGGACGCTCCTAAAACAGCTACTAAGAAAACAACCAAGAAAACTGAAACAAAGACAGAATCAAAAGATGGTACTAAGACTACCACTACTGATACCAAGAAAATGGAAAAGAAAAATGACGGCAAGTCTAAGTCTACAAAAAAGATGGAAACTAAGACCGAAACTAAAGCGAAATAATTATTTCTCTTTGTTTGAAGATAATAAACCCCGGAACTTCCGGGGTTTGTTGTTTTTGTTCGCTTCCCTATGCAGTTGCTATTTGAATATCAACAGCAATGTTCCACCGACTATGAGCGCAGCGCCGAGGCCTTCCTGCCAGGTGAGCTTTTCATGCAGAAAAATAATGGAGATGATGATGGCCAGCGCCACGCTGAGCTTGTCTATAGGTGCAACCCTGGATACGGCTCCCAACGATAACGCCCTGAAATAAAACAACCATGATAAACCCGTGGCACAGCCGGACAATACAAGGAACAGCCAGTTCTGCTTTGTGAGCATAGGGAGTTGGGAGGTTGCACCTTTGGCCAGTACAATCCCCCAGGCGATCATAAAAATAATGATGGTACGGATAGCAGTGGCCAGGTCAGCGTCAACACCTTTGATACCTACCTTGGCAAAGACAGCCACCAGGGCTGCAAACACTGCCGATAAAAGAGCATATATCCACCACATAGAGAAAGATTTACGGAAGACTAAAGATACAACCTACTTCTTTTCCGCGTTCCATACCAGGTTTTCCAGGTCTTTGCGGCTGGTAATGATGCTGGCGCGGTAATCGTATACCATTTCCCATTTCTTATCCCGCTCATTCCATTTTTCAGGGATTGCACTCCATAGTATTTCTTTATCCTCGCCAAGGATAAAGACTTTGCTATAAGTGGTGGACATGTTTGCAAAGATGGAATAATCAGGCAATTCAATGATGTTCCCACCGACAGGGTACTGGTGAAACGCCCGCTGCCCGGTGTCCGCCACGCCTTCTATGGTACAGTCATACGCCCATATTTTTTTCAGACTGCCACCTTCATTAGCAGGTTCTTCAAGTTTCAATAACTGTGGTAAAGCGTCCCCGTGTCCGCAGCTGTTGTTGTTATACATGTATAAATAGCCTTTGTCTGAATGCCGTATGCTGTGCTGGCGGCAAAACAGCCCATTGCCCTGCTCGGGCGCATCCGGCTTATATATTTCTCCATAGGCACCAATCACTTTTCCCTCCGGGTATTTCACTTTTAGTATCCGGCTGATGTTCCGGAAACCTACATAAAGGATCTGGGCCTTCTCATCAAAATAAAAAGAGTTTTCGTGAACTGCGATATCAGGTTGATTCCCTCGCCCTTTGTGATAATAGATGTCGGACTTCCTGAAGTAATCAGATGACCTCCATGACCAGACGATATCGCCATTTTCGTTGTATTCGATCACTGTGCCAAACGGAAGGCTCACGACTTTGCTACGGTCGATGCTGTCCTTTCGGACCTTATCGAAATGGGATATATGATAATTTGTGCTTGTGTCTTGCGGCAACTGCCTGTTCCACAATTCATACTCAATACCCAGGGTCATATAGTGCCCATTTGAGAGCCGGGTAAATTCGTGATGATACGATTCTGAGCCCTGCTGGCTGACAGCACCATTATTGGGCGCCTTCCACAAAATGTCCCCGTTATAGTTTATTTCGTAAGCGCCATGTTCTTCATACATAAAGGTTATTGTACCTGCCGGAGACAATTTAAGATCGCGCAGCAGCGACCGCTCGGTATTGAAACCATCAATATCAGGCAGGTACCACACGGGTTGCCCGGTCATGTCGTAGAGTGCCCTGTTTCCATCGAGAAACACATATGCATCTTTGTATTTCGCTGCTTTTTTCAATACCCTCAGCCGGGTAAGCGAGGTATCGACTTCTTTTATCGTCAAAGTGCCAAAGTGATGCAATGCATTCTTTACCACTTTATTATGCAAGTTCACCACGCTCCAAGTGTATGCCTTGCCAAAAAACGGCACCTCAATTATCGTTTTCAAGGCTGTTTTCGTATATTTACAGGGTACACGAAGGGCTATATTTCTCTTGAAAGAATCTACAGAATGATAGCTACCGACCGCAATTTCTATTTCGTAGTCGCCTTGTGGGTTTTCGATGGGAGCAGAAAAACCTATCAGCCTGTAGTTCAGTGTGCTGCCTTCTTTAGGTAATATCTGAGTGCTCCCACGACCGGGGAGATACAGTAAACAGAATGTGATGAACAAATTTTTCCACATGAAGAAAGAAGCTCAAAAACACGGTAAATTTAGTTTAAAAATCCTACACACCTGCATCATTTGCAGCATTATCGGAGTAGCCGCCTGCAACAACACTGCATCAACCCCAAAAGACAATACAGCTACGGACAAAGATGTCGCCGGAGTCTATGTCCCGCCAGATACGAGCACTATTCCGCATGACCCCTTTGGCGACATGGTGCGCTACGGACGGGAGCTGGTGATCAATACTGCCTACTACATAGGTCCGAACGGAACCGTGGGAAAGTACCTGGGTAACAAAATGACATGCGCCAATTGCCACGTTGACGGCGGCACACGGCCATTCGCATTTAACTATTTCAGTACCCATGCACGGTACCCGCAATACCGCGGACGGGAAAATAAAATTCTTACGCTTTCCGAGCGCGTGAACAACTGTATTGAGCGCCCGCACAGCGGAATACCGATGCCGCTGGACAGCAAAGAAATGGTTGCGATCGTTTCTTATATAAAATGGCTGGGCAGCAATGTGCCTGTTGGCCAGCATGTAAAGGGCGATGAGAGCCTGGAGATAGAATTCCCGGACCGGGCAGCAAACCCGGTTAAGGGCGGCGCGATCTACGCAGAGAATTGCGCCTCCTGCCACGGCAAAGACGGAGAAGGTGCCTGGAATGCCGACTCATCCACTTATACCTACCCGCCACTTTGGGGGAAATACGCATTCCAGAAAGGTTCCAGCCCGTCGAGAGTGGTGAAGCTTGCCCGCTTCATTAAGGCCAATATGCCGGATAAAAAAGCGACGTGGCAAAAGCCTTTCCTGACTGATGAGCAGGCACTTGATGTAGCCGCATTTATCAATGACGACCGGATACACGAGCGCCCCCAGAAGAAAGACAAGACGATACCTGACTACCCCAACTTCGCGTTTAAGGCTATTGACTATGACGCGGGGCCATACATAGATACCTTTTCGGCGTTGCAGCATAAATTCGGGCCGTTCAAACCGATAGTTGAGTACCGCAAAGCGCACAAGCAACAAGTGATCTGGTAGTATTGATTGCATGCTTTAGAGTTGCCACAGCGCATCTACAAACCATCGCTTGCTGTCGTAGTACTTCGCCACTGGCGTAAATCCGGCAACGGCTGCTGTCGCGTCTATCTGGACGTCCGTATATTTCTGCGACACCTCCATAAAGATCTTTTCGCCGAAACTAAAAGATATAGACCCCTTTGACCCTATGCGCACCTGTTGATTCTTCAGACTCTCCAGGTAACTCCTGCATGCACCATCCTGCTCAGAATAGGTAGGGCGATGGGCAAACTGCGATATGTCGAAATCTGCACCGAGCACAGTGTTTATGCGATGAAGGAGGTTAAAATTAAACCGCGCCGTGATGCCGGCCTTATCATTATAGGCCGCTAATATGACCCCGGGAGATTTTTTCAGATCGAAGCCGGTAAGCACGAGATCCCCGGGGACAAGATATGTTTTCAATTTCCCGAAAAAACCGGCCGTATCTTCTAAAAGAATATTGCCGATACTGGAGCCAAGAAACAAAACTATCTTATTCTTAGCCGATGTTTGCTTCAGCACTTCCAGCATATCAAAGTGATC
>CAINOM010000495.1 GCA_903851455.1 uncultured Bacteroidota bacterium
GACCTGCCTGTATACCTTGCCGGTAACGACTATACGAGCATTGACTCGCTCTTCACCACCGAAAAGGTAAAGAAACAGTTTACCTGGGACTACAACAAGCTGGTATCGCCTGAGGGTGTAGCGCTGAAAGGGGTGATACAGAACGACCCCACCGGCATGTCGTGGCTGGGGATAAAGAAGCTGCAGCGGCTGCGGGTAGACGAACAGTTTGAGCTTTATGACGGCTATGTGATGACGAAGGATCACCGGCACATTATGCTGTTCGTCATTCCGGCCAACCCACCCAATGCCACGGGAAAGAATGTACCCTTCCTGAAGACGCTGGACCTGCTGCTGGATAGCCTGCAGAAACAATATCCCAAAACAGATGCGTTCTACTTTGGCGCTACAGCTACCTATACGGGCAACGCGGTACAGGTAAAGGCCGATACAATCCTCACCCTAAGCATCACCATTGTGCTGCTCGTGCTCTTCATCGGGTTATACTTCCGCAAGAAACGCGCGCCGCTGGTGATCATGCTTCCTGTGCTATTCGGTGGTCTGTTCTCACTCACCGTTATTTACTTCATCAAGGGTCACATATCGTTGGTCGCACTGGGTGCGGCGTCCATAGTGCTGGGCATAGCGGTCAACTATTCCATGCACGTCTTCAACCACTACCGCCACCTGCCGGATATGCGCGATGTGATAAAGGACGTCGCATCACCGATGACCATTGGCAGCTTCACGACCATAGGCGGGTTCCTGTGCCTCATGCTAATACCCTCGCCGCTGCTGAACGATATGGGGCTGTTCGCAGCCTTCAGCCTGGTAGGTGCAACACTTTGCTCGCTCATCTTCCTGCCGCACTGGATAGAGGGCAACAAGAAGGCCATAGAGCACCACGAGCACGAACATATAGCGCCAAGCTGGATAGACAAGATAGCCGAGTATAAACCTGAGAAGAATAAATATCTCGTAGGCGGTGTTTTTGCACTTACCATAGTGTTCCTGTTCACCGCTAAGAATGTCTCCATAGAAACGGACATGATGCGCATGAACTATATGGAGCCAAAGCTCATGGAGTCTGAAAAGAAATTCAACGCCATCAATTCCTTTATTGCGAGCTCCGTATACCTCGTAGCGGAGGGCAATACACTGGAAGAAGCGCTGGAGAACAGCGAACGAATACAGCCCGCGCTGCAGCAACTGCAGCAGAAGGGCACAGTGAAAAAGATATCCGGCACAGGCGGCTTACTGCTTTCGGCAAAAGAACAGCAGGCGCGTATCGACAAATGGAACAGCTACTGGACTGCCGACCGCAAACAACAACTCTTGTCTTCATTGCAAAAGGAGGGTACCGCTTTTCATTTCAGCCCCACGGCCTTCGATGCCTTTAAAGGCTTACTGGATAAGAGCTACAAAGCTATCCCTCCGCAGCAGCTGGACGTAATGCGATCCGGTGCACTGAGCAACTACATCATTGAGAAGCATGGCAAGGTGTCTGTCGTTACGTTGCTCAAAGTTGACCCTGCACAAAAGTCTGCCGTCTATAAATTGCTTGACGGGCAACCCGGCATCACCGTGCTGGACAAGCAGTATGCCACGAACAGCCTTGTAGGCGAAATAAACAATGAGTTCAACAACATAGCCTGGATGACCTCGCTGCTGGTGTTTGTAGCCCTGCTGCTGTCCTATGGCCGCATAGAGCTTACACTGATCACCTTCATACCCATGCTCATCAGCTGGGTGTGGATACTGGGCATCATGGGCATCTTCGGTATCAAGTTCAATATTGTGAACATCATCCTGTCCACCTTCATCTTCGGCCTGGGCGACGACTACAGCATCTTCATCATGGATGGCTTGTTGCAGCAATACAAAACCGGCAAGAAGCATCTGTCCTCATTCAAGTCTTCGATATTCCTTTCAGCGATCACCACGGTATTAGGGCTGGGCATACTCATCTTTGCAAAGCATCCATCACTGCGTTCCATTGCTGTGATCTCTATTGTGGGCATTGGCTGCGTGGTGCTCACGTCGCAGGTGCTGATCCCTTTCCTGTTCAACTGGCTCATCACCAACCGGGTGAAGAAAGGCCGCCCGCCATGGACCCTGACCAGCTGGGCTAAATCTGTCTTCTCCCTCACCTACTTCGCGCTGGGCAGCTTCATCATGACAGGTATAGGGATAATACTTATCAGGCTCAACCCATTCAACAAGGCAAAGGGCAAATACCTGTATCATGTCATCTTGTCTAAGTTCACCTGGTCTGTGCTGCATATCATGACCAATGTGAAGAAGCAGTACCTCAATCCGCTTAATGAAGACTTCAGCACCCCGGTGGTAGCTATCAGCAATCACCAGTCCTTCCTGGATATATTGGTGTCCACAGCTATGAACCCCAGGGTAATATTGCTTACCAATCAATGGGTGTGGCGCTCGCCCATCTTCGGTGGTGTGGTGCGGCTGGCCGACTACTACCCCGTGGCCGATGGCGTGGAAGGCAGTGTAGACAAACTCAGGGAGAAAGTACAGCAAGGTTACTCCATCGTTGTCTATCCCGAAGGTACGCGCACTACTGATGGGCACATAAAGCGTTTTCACAAAGGTGCGTTCTATCTTGCCGAGCAGCTGGGGCTGGATGTATTGCCTGTGGTCATACACGGCACCGCTTATACCATGACCAAGGGCGACTTCCTGCTGAAGGATGGCCTGATCACCGTAAAGTACCTGCCACGCATCAAAGCCGGCGATAACACCTGGGGCGACAACTATACCGACCGTACAAAGAACATCAGCCGCTATTTCAAACAGGAATATGAAAAGTTGCGCAGCGAGATGGAAACACCGGCTTACTTCCGCGAGCAGCTCTACTACAACTATGTGTATAAAGGCCCTGTGCTGGAGTGGTATCACCGTATCAAAATACGGCTGGAGAAAAACTATGCACAGTTCCATGAGTTGGTGCCCATGCGTGGCCGCATACTGGATATCGGCTGCGGCTATGGCTTTATGTCTTATATGCTGCACTTCCTCTCTAAAGACCGGCAGATAACCGGCATGGACCACGATGAAGAAAAGATAGCCACAGCAAATAATGCTTACCTGAAAACTGATGCGGTCAACTTTGTCTGTGCAGATATTATCAACTATCCATTCGATAAGCATGATGCATTTATCATCAGTGATGTACTGCACTACCTGCAGCCTGATGAGCAGGAGACGCTGGTGAAGAAGTGTATCGATAATCTGGCCGATGGCGGCGTGCTCATAGTAAGAGATGGCGATGCGGACCTCAAAGACCGCCAGAAAGGGACTGCTCTTACTGAGTTCTTCTCTACCAAGGCGATCGGGTTCAACAAGACATCCGACAAGCCATTGTCGTTCCTTTCGTCTTCGCACCTGCGGGCTGTAGTGGGGGCCAGCGGGGCTTCTATGGAGCAGATAGACAATACGCGTTTCACATCAAATATGATCTTTGTGATCAGGAAGATGCATTAGCAGTTTCAAGACCATTCCGACTATTCAATCCGCATCGTTTGGCTGAAGCCGTTATTATTATTTCTCATTCCCCGACCTAAATCGGGGCTATTGATATTTTCACCCAAAAATTTTGGCCTATTTCTTGTCGCATTTAGCGATTTGGCTGCGGATCTTGTCTTCCTCCGGCTTGGTGGCGATGACCTTAGTGAGGGCGGTTTCGTAATACTGTTTGGCTTGCGCTTTGTTGCCATGTTTGAATTCGTAGTTACCGGCCAGTTCATAGGCAACATAAAATTCAGGATTATCAGCGATAAGCCGCGTCACGTCTACGATCTTGCCATCTGCTATGGCCTGCTTTAATATCCGGAAGTTCACAAACTGCTGGTACTCTTTTGTGTTAAGAAAATCATCCGGAGCAATATTCAATGCGCTGTCGCAGACCTCTGTATTGTGCTGCAGGCCCTTCATCGCAAATATCTTATTCAGATCATAGCAAACATACTCGCCCAGCTGCCACGGCGCTGCGGATACCCACACCAGGCGCTTCTGCGGTTCAAAGACGATAGAGTGATGAGCGATGAGCTGGTTAACTGCTTTCTCATTTCCCATGCCAATGTTCTGCCCATGCAGGCCGCCACGGTCGCGGAGGATGTCTACTGTTTTCTGTACTGTGTTCGGACCCTTCTCTTTCAGCAGTTCATTTAGCCGCTCAGACCGATAGGCCGATGCGCTCTCATCAAACCACTTCTTGTTAGAAGGCAACTGGCTGAGCTCCTTGCCCTGGAAGTGATTGGTGCAGGTGATGAAGTTGTCGTTGGGTGCATATACATCCATACTATCGGGCGTCTTCTCCATCACCACCGCGCGGTTGTCGATAGCAGAGCCGATGAGGAACGACTCTGATACGAACATCTTTCTCTTTTTGGCAATGGCCCACGCCTCATCTATATTCTTTGCATACTGCAGTATCTCGCGCGCTACCAGCGATACCGGCGTTGCGTTTGCACCGGTCGGCCATGTGGTCTTATCTGCGTTAATGGTCACGGTAAGGCCGTTCTCGTTCATGCCGGAAACCACGCCGGTAAAGCCCGCCCAGGTGACCATCATAAACCGATAGCCTGCGGAGGGATGATAAAAGGCAACGATCTTATCCTCGGCAAATTTGTCACCCACATAGAAATCGAAATTCCGGCCAACGATCAGTGTGCTGTCTGCCGAGCGATCGTTCCAGGTGGCGAAGGACGTGCAGCCAACCAGTGCAATGCTTTGCA
>CAINOM010000496.1 GCA_903851455.1 uncultured Bacteroidota bacterium
ACGGACTGAAACCGGAAGAAACCCTTTTTATTGATGATAGCCCGCAGCATATTGCGGCGGCTGAAGCGCTGGGCATACAGACCATTTACCTGGAAAAGGGAATGACGATAGAGGATGATGTGTTCAAGCCGAAGGCTTGACTGGAATTTGGAATTTGGAATTTGTAATTTGGATTGCCGATAGATCCATTCCGTTGTTTAGCGCTAATTTACCTCCTCATAGTCTATATAATCCCCTTGCTTCTCCACTGGCTTCTTTTGGCCCGAGCCGCGATTACTATTAGTAGCTTGTTGCTGGTTACGTTCTGCTTCCCTCATCTGGGCCTGCATCTGCTCCTGCATGTTGCGCATATGACTGCTGGCAGCCGAAGTGATGCGGAACACCGGAAGCAAAAACCGTAATATGCGGGATACGATATAGGCAACCAATAAAAATATAATTATCTCTTTCAGCATAACACGCAAAGTTAGGTGTTTTGGTTGATTGGGGTTTTTTGAATTCGGTGAAAAGCGGCTTTAAGAAGGTTAAAGTATCGTTACAGCGCATGAATGCGCGAAAGAATATCACCCAGAGTCTCAGGAGCCATAGCTGCGGTTAACGTCATATCAGCAGCAGTAGTGGTACCGGATATCTCGTCATAATAATAGCTCCCGTTCTTATTGGTAATAATTGCCAGTTCGTAAGCCACCCCTACAGGTACCTGGCTTCCATCGTCACCGAACTTAATGGTATGCGTGGTGGGATCATAGGAACCAATGCGATTTTGGGTCATGCTGTTTAATGACGGGATAACGAGGAATACTTCCGTATTATCAAGTGTGTAACTACCGTCCGGCATTGTGATAAAGATCCGGGTAGACTGCGTGGTGGTGCCGGGCAACAGATCGCAATTGATGTAGTTGAAATTGGTAGCTGTATCAAAAACGTACATGAGCGATACGTTACCTCCATAGGTGACGCTATCTGCACTGGTGGCTACAGCACCCGGATTGCCTGCGGTATCACTCATTGTCCAGGTTACCAGCGAGTCGTTGTTCTGGTTATTTCCATAGTACAGCATCATCTCCGAAGGCTCGGTACCCATTTTGATAAATGCCACACCATATTTATTGGCAAATACTTCCTCACCATTCATGGTAGCTGTAATCCTGATCTGCCCGCTGCTCTGGAGAAATGCGCCGCTCCCGGTAACGGTAGCAGCCCTGTTAGCCATCATATCGCCCGGCGTATACATTTCTACGAGCGAGAGAGAAACGTTGCCACTAGTGATGATATTCCCGCTTTTATCTTTGAATGAATTGGGATAAAAACTCAATATGGTGCCATCGGCGCCGCGTATGGTCTCTGAGATGCCTACGGTAATTGTAAAATTCTGTGGCGTGGTGACCAGCGCTGAGAATACCTGGTTCAGACCGGGCTTAGGGCCTGTAGTATTATTTTTCTTTGTGCATGACACAACAATAACCGCAACAACGCACATCAGAAAAATACAGGGGAGTAGTATACGTTTCATTTTTGTTTTCCTTTAAGAGAGTAATATTCTAAAAAATAAATCGATCTATTTGATCTTTTGTATGGCAGTGCGAAAATGCGCCACTTCGGGAACGTCGGGTCCTCGGATCGCCTTCGCTAATATCGATTAGAGGATGCATCACAGTATTCAGAATAATCTGTATCTTCAATATATGAAAAGAGCGCTATTGATATTATTCCTATCTCCATTACTCGCTTATGGACAGATCATAACTACTGTGGCTGGTAGTGGTACGGCGGGATATTCGGGAAATGGTGGCCCCGCAACGGCTGCAGAGCTACATGGGCCATCAGACATTGCAATAGACGCCTATGGCAACCTCTATATTTGTGACTTGTTTAATAGCTGCATCAGGAAAGTGGATACAGCGGGCGTCATTACAACTGTGGCCGGCATTGGTACCAATGGATATAATGGTGACGGGATACCCGCAACCGACGCCAGTTTGTATTATCCGCAAGGCATTGCCTTTGACGGCGCAGGCAACCTGATCATCTGCGATAACAATAATTACCGTGTACGGATGGTGAATAGTGCGGGCATCATCAGTACTATAGCCGGTAATGGGGTTGTGGGTTATACTGGCCTTGGCGGCCCTGCCACAGACGCATCGATCTGGCCACCATTGTATGCAGCGCTTGATCCGACAGGCAACATATATTTCACTGCAGAGAATAATGTTGTTATGAAGATCAACTCTGCGGGCACACTCATTACTGCGGCGGGTAATGACACTGCCGGCTTCTCCGGCGATGGCGGGCCGGCAACTAATGCCGAATTTAATGGGCTGTACGGGATCGCGTTAGACAGCCTCGGGAATATTTATTTGTCGGACCATGCGAATAATCGCATAAGAAAAGTAGATGCCTCGGGTAATGTAAATACGGTTAGCGGCACTGCTGTCAGCGGTTATAGCGGAGACGGTCTGCCTTTTGACAGTGCGGTTTATGCTGCTCCACTTGGCTTGTCGATAGACAGCGCCGGTAATATGTATATATGCGATGAACAAAATTACCGGGTGCGCAAGGTAGGTCTTTCAGACACGATCAATAGTATTGCCGGTAATGGCATTTCAGCTTACACAGGGAATGGCGGACCGGCAACGGCCGCTTCATTTATTAATCCTTATTCGGCGAGGATGGATAAGCACGGCAACCTGTATATTGCAGACGTAGATGCGAATGTGATAAGGAAAGTGTTTATGCCAGACACTGTAACCCTTTCGGTGAAAAACAAGGAATCTACAACAATGGCGGTTTCCGTGTTCCCGAACCCTGCAACTGCATCTGTGACCGTGACTACGAGGTCAACTGAAGGGCAAATTGACCGGATATCTATTATTAACTTCCTTGGCCAAACTATTTATAAACAGTCATGTTTTGCAGGCATGAAGTCGCTGACTATTGATTGCCTTTCCTTCCCGCCGGGTGTTTACTTTGTGAAAGTGAATGGTACAGAAGTGAGGAAATTTGTGAAGCAGTAGCGGGCGAAAATCAACATCAAGAACTTCCTGGCTGGAAGGCTTCAACTGCTGAGCTTTGAATTCCGTTCGGAGAAGGGCTTTTATTGTATGTTACAGATGCTTTTCGCTTAATCTGTAACAGCGTGGGCAAGCGGAGACTTACCGGGGAATCCAATTACTCGCTTGATGCCGCACCCTGGTTATTTTGATATATAATGTACCTTTGTATTATGTATAAACATATTTTTTTCTCCGCGATCCTCTTTTTTACTGTGTTCTTTTGCAACCGATCATTTGCACAGGGTTCTTGTTCTACAACCACTTATAGTGGTGTGGCCACGTATTACACGATGGGTACTGCCTTTGCATGCTCATTTGACACCATAGAAACAGGAAGCTATTACTGCGCTATGAATCAGCCTCAGTATGATACGGCGGCCTATTGCGGCACCTGTTTATCTGTGACCGGAGGCAATGGAACGCATATAGTGGTAGTCAATGATCTTTGCCCCACGTGCAGTGCGGGCAGCCTGGATATGAGTCCATTGGCATTTGAGGCCGTCGTGGGCGATCTCTCTTTAGGCATAGGCTCTATTTCATGGAAGCTGGTCAGTTGCCCGTATGCCGCCACGCCCTTATGGATCACTAATAAT
>CAINOM010000497.1 GCA_903851455.1 uncultured Bacteroidota bacterium
CGACCTTGTGGTTCCCAGCTGGGGAGACTATGATTCCGTAACCATCCTCCGTAATACCTCATCTGTTGGCTTGCCGTCGTTTACATCATGTGAACTCCAGGCGTGGCCGAGTACTTCAAACCGCTCTGAAGTGGCCATCGCGGATCTGGACGGTGATGGTAAACCGGATCTTAGTGTCATTGGTGCGTACGGGATCGAGGTCTATCATAACAATTGTACACCTGGGGCCATAAATACAAGTTCATTTCCGTTGAATATCTTTATATATTATGCGGGAATTAACGTTGCCAGTATAGCTGCCGGCGACCTGGACGGAGATGGGAAACCGGATTTAGTAGCCGTTCAGAATGAGCCATTTTACGGTGGCATTCCTTTCTTTTCCATATTTAAAAATGATCCCTACCTGAAACCACCAGTAGTTGTATCAGTAAGTCCGATGGTCGATTCACCGGGTACTTCAGTTACAATTGCAGGCGCTAATTTCAATGCGACTCCCGGCAATGATGTTGTTTACTTCGGCGCTACAAAGGCAGTAGTTACGGCTGCGAGCACTACCTCGTTGCATGTGACCCTACCAATCGGAGCTACCAGTGCCCCAGTATCGGTACTTGATGCTGCGACCAAACTAACGGGCAACTCTCTCCAGCCATTTTTGCCTACCTATAATGGTAGCGCGTATTTGCCAGACACGGTTCATTTTGATCCTGCAGCCAGCTTTGCCAATGGCGATACCATTAGCGCGATCGGAGACATTGATGGTGACGGGAAAGCAGATATCGTAACAATAGGAGGAACGGCGGTGCGTATCTATCGTAATATTTCTGCGAGCGGATCCATTACTACGGGTTCATTTGCCGCCCCTGTAATATTGCCTGTCTCTGCCGGGTCTGCAGCGCTTGCGCTCGGAGACATGGACGGCGACGGGAAACTTGATGTTGTTATCGCAAACGATGTAACGGATTCGATCTATATTTTCAGTAATACTTCTTCGCCTGGCGCCGTTTCATTTGCCGCGCCGCGCGATTTCACTAATTATGACGCGCAAACGACAAAGATGATAATCGGTGATGTGGATGACGATGGAAGGCCGGAGATAATCACAGTTGGTTTTATATCAAGCCAGGCATGGGTCTACAACAATAAAACCACCAATGGCAATGTGTCGCTCTTCTATACAAATCCGATTATAGGCACTGATTTCGCCAATTGGTCTGACGTGGCCCTCGCGGACATAGATGGAGATGGAAAACCGGATTTAGTGATCGGCGGGCTTGCTCCATTTGAAGTGCTCATATACCCCAATACCGTTACAGCTCCTCACATCCTCGGATATGATAACGACTTTGTAGCCACAACCCCCAGTATATTACCTGTGGCCGATGCATTCCGCATTGCAGTAGATGATTTGGACGGAGACGGCAAACAGGACATTGTCACAATGGGCACAGTGTATTCATCTGTTTCTGTTCTGCGAAATACGTCAACGCCAGGCTCAATATCCACAGCCCCAGAAGTTATTTTTGCCGATTCCTTTGGCACCGATATGGCGATAGCTGATATAAACGGAGACGGCAAGCCAGACATTGTTACAACAAACTGGAATAGTCTGAATTTTTCAGTGCTCAGGAATGCGTCAGTCAGTGGCACCATTGATGCCGTATCATTCACAAAGATGACCGTAAACGATTCCGACGGACTGACCAATCCCCGCCTTTCAATAGGAGACTTAGACGGTGATGGTAAGCCTGACCTCGTAGCGTGTGATGGTACTAAAATGGTAGTAAGGAGGAATGATCCATTGCTCCCAGGTTCGATGGCGCCGATCACCGGCACGACGACTATCTGTGTAGGCAGCACCTCTGCACTAAGCGATGTTACTCCCGGTGGCACATGGAGCAGCGGCTCAACATTGATCGCAACTGTCGGTTCAACAGGTATTGTAACCGGTGTATCAGCGGGCACAGCCGTTATCAGTTATACAACAGGTACAACAGCCACAATAATAGTAACCGTTAATCCACTGCCCAATGCGGGTACCATAAGCGGCAGTCCATTAATATGCATTGCCGGCACCGATGAAACTACACTTTCCGATGCAGTTGCAGGAGGCACATGGACTACGCCCTCGCCTAATGTCACTATAGACGGATCGGGACATGCTACAGGCGTTGTGTTGGGTACTGCTACTATTTCTTATACTGTCTCCAATAGTTGTGGCAGCGCATCCGCTACTTACATAGTTACCGTTACCGCAGGAGCAGCACCGGGTCCGATAACAGGCAACCCGCACATATGTTCCGGCGGCACAGCTTCACTCAGCGACGCAGTCGCCGGCGGTGTGTGGAGCTCTGGCGCTACAGGTATTGCAACCGTAGGATCAACCGGCGTTGTTACCGGTATAGGTATCGGGACAGCTACCATATCTTATACCATTAGCGGTGGCTGCGGCGGCACAACAACAATGGTGGTAACGGTAAGTCCGCTGCCCAATGCTGGCACCATAACCGGCAATCCGCTGATATGCGCCAGCGGCACCGATGAAACTATACTATCTGATGTCGTAGCCGGCGGCGCGTGGTCATCCTCAAATCCTGTTGTCGCTACTGTGGGTAGTGGATCAGGAGACGTGACGGGCGTTGCGTATGGTACGGCGGCTATATCTTATACCGTTACCAATGGCTGCGGCAGTGCGAGCGCTACTTATTTAGTAACAGTTACAGCTGCCTCCGCAGGAACGATCACCGGGCTCACCCAGACCTGTATAGGTTCCACGACAGCATTGACGGATGCGGTGACCGGTGGCACCTGGACATCAGGATCTACAGGTATTGCAACCGTAGGGGTAACCGGTATCGTTA